>JAGXIA010000025.1 GCA_024635885.1 Helicobacteraceae bacterium
GATAAGATCTACAGACTCAAAAAACGTCTCTTTGGTTTGGCATGTGGAAATGATAGTACAGAATTTAAAAAGAAGCTGTTAGAAGCATTAAGCGATGATATGAATGTATCTTCCGCCTTAGCACTAATCGATGAGATGATTTCAAATATAAACGAAACACTAGACACTCCCGGTAAACATAAAGAGCTAAAAAAAGAGGCAACGGCAAACCTCGCTTACATAGAAGAAATTTTAGGTTTTGGCGTTAAAAATCCATTTGAGTATTTTCAGTTTGGCGTTGATGAAGATACAAAAACAAAACTAGCCAATTTAATTGCTAAAAGAGATGAAGCTAAAAAACTAAAAGATTTTGAAGCCTCAGACAAACTCCGTGATGATATCTTGGCATGTGGAGTTTCACTGATGGATACTCCTCAAGGAACTTTTTGGGAAAAAGTATAAATGACAGTTTCAGAGTTACAAACACATTTACAAGAAAATTCTAAAGAACTGACAAATGAGTTTAAAAGACTCTTTCATGGTCGTGGCGGACTTTATGAAGGGTGGAACTTTTTAACTATTGATTCTATCGACACTATTTTAAGCGTGGCATTTTATGTTGAGATTCAACAAGAACTTGAAGATGAACTCCTAGAGATGTTAAAAAAAAATATTTCCTCATGTGCCCGAGCGAAGCGACAAATGCCCTTGGGGTACCGACATGAAACCATAGTTTTACAAAGAAGATATTTAAAAAAATCTCCTACTGAGATTATAGTTGGTAAGTTGGATGAAGACCTGTTTGTTGTAGAAAATGGGATGAAAATAAAACTCAACCTGCTCTCAAATCAAAACAGCGGATACTTTCCTGATATGAAAAATGGCAGAAAATTTGTAAGAGAAAATGCACAAGACAAAAAAGTCTTAAATCTTTTTTCTTACACTTGTGGTTTTAGTATTGCTGCTGTTTTAGGAGGAGCTTCGAGTGTCTCAAATATCGACATGAGCAAAGGAGCGCTCTCAACTGGAAGAGCCAATCACCATTTAAACGATTTGGACACAACAAATGTAAGTTTTGCGCCGTACAACATACTAAAATCATTTTCACGTATTAAAAAGAAAGGTCCCTATGATTTAATCATCATTGATCCTCCGACATTCCAAAAAGGCAGTTTTGAAGCTACAAAAGATTACATAAAAATAATCACAAAACTACCGCAAATAGCTTCCTCAGATTGTATTCTTTTAGCCTGTCTAAACTCACCTGAATTAGATAATGAATTTATCAAAAATCTTATAAAAGAGTGGGCTCCTTGTTTTAAGTTTAGTCACAGACTTGAAAATTTAGCTGAATTTGCAAGTCTGGATGAAAATAGAAGTTTAAAAAATCTAGTATTTATAAGAGAATAAAACTTTTTTCATCTGTGCACGAGAGACAAATGCCCTTGGTGTGTCAAATAAATTACTCGCAAGAATCAGCTAAAACACCTTTCTTTAAAGTATTAAAAACAGCATCGCCTTTTAGTCTTTTAACTATAGCAAGTGCAAAACAAAGTGCAGTTCCCACTCCTCTAGATGTCATTACATTAGCATCTTCTACAACCATTTGCTTGTCACCCATATACCCTTCTTCTCTTATCTGCTTCTCAACCGATGGGTAACATGTGAACTTATGTTTTAAAACGCCGGCCTTGTTTAGAGCAAATGGAGCTGCACAAATCGCACCAATATATTTATCTTGAGTGTCCATCTCTTTTAAAATACTCTGTACTCTAGCATCATCTGCCAAAGCATGAGTTCCACCCCATCCGCCAGGTAAAACTATCATATCAAGATCATTAACATTTACATCTTTCATTTGCATATCTGTTTGGACTGTAATGCCGTTGCCTCCCTTCACTAAACTTATATCATCCAAAGAAGCAACTAAAACTTCTATTTCAGCACGTCTGAGGATATCTATAATTGTAACCGCTTCTACCTCTTCAAATCCACTTGCCAATGGCACTAATACTTTTATATTATTCATACTCAGTTCCTTGTTTATCATAATTTTACCTTTATTTTAGTATACTCCATAAATTTTTAAAAGTGGAAATATATAAATGATAAATTATGATAACATAAAACCTTTACTGTTTAAACTTGAACCGGAGATTGCACATCATGTTGCTTCGTACGCGTTAAGACTTCCTAATATTTGTCAGATTCCATTTAACTCATATTTGAGTTCTCACTTTATAAGTGATGATATTTTAACTCAAGAGCTATTTGGCCGTACTTTTTTAAACCCTATAGGTCTTGGTGCCGGCTTTGATAAAAATGCCACAATGATAAAAGGTATTCAAATTTTAGGTTTTGGTTTTACTGAAATAGGAACTGTTACACCTAAAGCCCAAGCCGGAAATGAGAAACCTAGAATGTTTCGTCATGTCCAAGAAGAAACTATTCAAAATGCAATGGGTTTCAACAATGACGGACTTTTAAAAGTACAAAAAAGGCTTAAAAAGATTTACCCTTTTACAACTCCTATCGGAGTAAATATTGGGAAAAACAAACTTACATCTGAGAGTGAGGCTATAAATGACTACACAACTCTTATAAAAGCACTTCATACTTTAGGCGATTATCTTGTAATAAACATATCTTCACCTAACACTCCTGGACTGAGAGATTTGCAAAATGAAGAGTTTATTACAAGACTTTTTGCAGAGGCAAAAGCCATAACTGACAAGCCGATTTTACTCAAAATTGCTCCTGATATGACACCTGAAGATGCAGTAGCATTAACAACATTGGCTGTTGAAAAAGGTGCTGATGGTATTATTGCCACAAACACGACTATTGACTACTCACTGGTTAAAAATCCAAAAGAAATCGGCGGACTTAGCGGTGCAGTCTTAAAAGAAAAAAGTTTTGAAATTTTCGAGGCTATCGCTAAAGAGCTTTATGGTAAAACTACGCTTATTTCTGTCGGTGGAATTGACTCTGCCCAAGAAGCATATAAACGTATAAAAGCAGGAGCATCTTTAGTGCAGATATACAGCGGAATTATTTTTCATGGTCCCGATATGATTATGGACATTAACAAAGAGCTCATTGAACTTTTACGTGCTGATGGTTATTCAAACATCACAGAAGCTATCGGAAGCGATAGAAAATAATATGAAATTTTTTATATTAATAACACTTATTTTAGGAACATTAATGTCATCATCACTACCGAAGTACGAAACACAGACACTAGAAAACGGACTGCAGATAGTTGTAATTCCTCTTCATAATAATACTAACGTAATCAGTACAGATATATTTTACAAAGTTGGAAGCAGAAACGAAGTGATGGGTAAAACAGGTATCGCACATATGCTTGAGCATATGAACTTTAAATCAACAAAAAACCTCGATGCAGGTGAATTTGACAAAGAAGTAAAAAGTATTGGCGGAGTTGATAATGCTTCTACAAGTTTTGACTATACACATTATTACATAAAATCAAGCACTCAAAATCTTGCAAAGCCACTGGGTCTTTTTGCTGAACTTATGAAAAATCTAAATCTAAAAGATGAAGAGTTTCAACCCGAACGCGATGTAGTAATGGAAGAGAGAAAATGGAGAACGGACAACTCTGCTATGGGCTTTTTGTATTTCAAAATGTTCAACAATGCTTACATTTACCATCCTTACCACTGGACACCGATTGGTTTTATAAATGACATTAAGACTTGGGATATTGAAGATATACGAGATTTTCATAAAACCTACTATCAGCCAAACAATGCAATATTAATGGTTACAGGAGATATTGATCCCCAAGAGGTTTTTAAAAAGGCTAAAAAAGAGTTTGGCAACATAAAAAACAAGGCTGAAATACCTGAATTCAAATTTGTAGAACCTGAGCAAGATGGGGCTAAACGTATTATGTTGCACAAAGAGAGCGAAGTGGAGATGTTGGCTATAACTTTTCACATTCCAGACTTTAAAGATCCTGACCAAGTTACACTCAGTGTGATATCTGAAATTCTTTATTCGGGAAAAAGTTCAAGACTTTACAAAGAATTAGTAATTGAGAAACAGCTTGTAAATCAAATTTATGCTTACAACATGGAAAACATAAATCCCGGTCTTTTTATCTTTTTAGCGGTTTGTAACTCTGGCGTAAAAGCTGAAGATGTAGAAAAAGAGTTATTAGTGCAGATTGACCTTATAAAAAATAATGAAGTTACTCAAGAAGAACTGGACAAAGTAAAGATTAATACAAAAGCTGACTTTATTTACTCTCTTGAAAGTTCATCTTCTGTGGCAAATTTATACGGAAGTTATTTAGTCAGAGGTGACTTAACGCCACTTTTAACTTATGAGAAAAATGTAAATAACGTAACAGTAGAAGAAGTAAAAAAAGTAGCAAATAAATACTTCAACTTCAACAAATCAACAACGCTAATATTAAAAAAAGGTAAATAGATGAATATTATAACTGGTTCTTCAACCGCACTTATAACCCCGTTTAAAAATGGCAAATTAGATGAGCAGACTTTTGCTTCACTTATAAAAAGACAAATAAACAATGGCATAAATGCTGTATGTCCAGTTGGAACTACAGGCGAGAGTGCTACACTCTCTTATGATGAAGACAGAAGATGTATGGAAATAGCTGTAGAGGTTTGTAAAGGTACTAATACTAAAGTTCTTGCGGGTGCCGGAAGTAACTCGACTTCAGAGGCTATAAATGCTGCAAAAGTTGCACGTGAGTGTGGTGTTGATGCTATTTTTTCAGTAGCACCTTACTATATAAAACCATCTCAGGAAGGACTTTACCAACACTATAAAGCAATAGCCGAGTCGGTACCTGAGCTTCCATTTATGCTCTATAATGTTCCGGGTCGTACTGTTGTTGATATTACTGCGGACACTGTTATTAGACTGTTTGATGATGTAAAAAATATTTTCGGTATTAAAGAAGCAACAGGCAGTTTAGAGAGAACTGTTGAGCTTTTATCTCGTCGTCCTGAACTTAAAGTATTCTCCGGTGATGATGCTATAGACTACCCAATGCTTGCAAATGGCGCAGCCGGTATAACTTCTGTAACTTCGAACCTTATGCCTGATTTAAAATCAGAGTTGGTAAGACTTGTACTTGCAGGTGATTTTGCAGGGGCAAAAGCGATAAACGATAAGTTATACCCTCTTAACTCAGTTATGTTTTGCGAAGCTAATCCTATGCCTATAAAAGCTGCTATGTATATAGCCGGACTTATCGAAACTTTAGAGTATCGTCTTCCTCTTGTTGCTCCTAGTCTAGAAAATATGAAACAAATCGAAGAAGTAATGAAAAATTACGAAATCAAGGGATTATAAAATGACAGAACAGACAATGAAGGGTAAAACTCTATTTATAAGTGGCGGAACTCGCGGAATTGGTAAAGCTATCGTTTATGAATTTGCTTCAAAAGGTTGCGATGTAGCATTTACTTATGCTTCAAGTGCTGATGCTGCCAATGAGATTATTGCTGATGTAGAGTCGAAATTCGGTGTAAAATCACGTGCTTATAAACTAGATATTTTAGAACCGCTTACATACAAAGATGTTTATAAACTTTTTGATGAAGACTTTGACAAACTTGATTACTTTATTTCAAATGCCATCATATCGGGACGTTCTGTTGTTGGTGGTTTTGCTCCATTTATGAGACTTAAACCAAAAGGTTTAGGCAATATCTATACTGCAACTGTTGAAGCATTTGTGGTCGGTGCTCAAGAAGCTGTAAAGAGAATGGAAAAAGTCGGTGGCGGTTCAATCATCTCTATGAGCTCAACCGGCAACTTAGTCTACACTCCAAACTATGCAGGTCATGGTACAAATAAAGCTGCCGTTGAGACTATGGTTCGTTACGCTGCTGCTGAACTTGGTGAGAAAAACATTCGTGTAAATGCTGTAAGCGGTGGTCCAATCGATACAGATGCACTCAAAGCATTTCCAAACTATGAAGAGGTTAAAGCTGAAGTTGTTAGGCGTTCTCCACTTAATAGAATGGGTGATGCCACTGACCTGACAGGTGCCTGTACATTTTTATGTTCTGATATGGCATCATGGTTAACCGGTCAAACAATTGTTATTGACGGTGGAACTTCTTTTCAGTAAAGAAATTAGATTCTCTAGCCAAAAGAGAATCTATAAATTAATAAACAAGGATTTATTTGCTAAACCTACCAAATGCACTGGCATCACTTCGTATTCTCATAGCACCTTTTATGTTTTGGATTATTTTAAATCCACAACTCTTTACAGATAATGGACTTCATATAACATGGAATTACTATGCGGCATCACTTCTGTTTGTACTGGCATCTTCTACAGACTTCTTTGACGGCTATATAGCCAGAGAATGGAACCAGATGACTATGTTAGGAGCCATTTTAGATCCATTGGCTGACAAGATGCTGACACTTGCTGCATTTTTAGGTCTGATGATGATAGGAGAAGCTTCCGCTTGGGCTATTTACATCATAATAGTTCGTGAGCTTTTTATAACAGGAATTCGAACTGTTGCAGTGAGTGAAGGTATTAGCGTAAAAGCTTCATGGGCGGGAAAAACAAAGACAGTTGCTCAGATGATAGCTATTGGTTTTTTACTTATGCATTGGCCTTTAGGAGAAGAACTGCTTTGGCTCGCGGTTGCGCTTACCGTTTACTCAGGAGCAGAATATCTTTATGGGTTTAGAAATGCTCTACTCAAGGATAGTAAATAATGAGTTGGTTAATCTCCCTTTTAGTTTTATCTGCACTTATCTTTTTTCACGAGCTTGGTCATTATGCAGCCGCAAGACTTATGGGTGTTTATGTAGAAGTCTTCAGTATTGGTTTTGGTAAAAAGCTTTTTTCATTCCGTGCATGGAATACTCAGTGGAGCATCTCTGCCATACCATTGGGCGGCTATGTAAAAATGAAAGGTCAAGACGACAGTGACCCGACTAAAAAAAGTTATGATGAAGACAGCTATAATATAAAAACACCTATGCAAAAGATATTTATTCTTTTAGCCGGTCCAGCTGCAAACTTTGTTTTAGCCTTTATTTTATACTTTGCTATTGCTCTTGGCGGACCAAATATTCTCTCTCCTGTCATTGGAAATGTTGTTGAAGACTCACCTGCCCAAGTAGCAGGACTTCAAGAAAACGATACTGTTCTTTCTATCAACGGTTCAAAAATTTCCACATGGAAAGAGATGGCTGAGATTATTTCAAGTTCTGATGGCTCTTTAAATCTTGAAATACAAAGAGACGGTTTTATAGAGTTTAAAACTTTAACTCCAAAAATCACTGAAACTACAAACTTATACAACGAGATTATAGAAAAAAAGATGATAGGTATAGGCAGTGCAGGTGTCTCTCATAAGTTAGAATTAAATCCTATGCAAACCTTATCTTATGCTAGTGAGCAGACTGTTTTTGCATCGACACTTATATTTACCGGTGTCAAAAAGCTTCTTTTTGGTGAAGTACCTGCAAAAGAACTGGGAGGTGTTATAAGCATAGTTAAAATTACTTCTGATGCTACTGCCGCCGGTTGGATGAGTGTTCTCTTTTTTGCTGCGCTTATCTCTGTGAACTTAGGAGTACTGAACTTACTTCCTATTCCTGCACTCGATGGAGGGCATATAATGTTTAACCTTTATGAGTTTATAACAAGACGTGAAGCCAGTGAAGCAGTAATCATTAAACTGACTGTTGCCGGATGGGTAATTCTGTTCTCACTAATGGGGCTGGGACTCTATAACGATATATCAAGGTTGATGGGGTAATCTATATATAAAGAATTACCCATAACTGCATCAAGGTGTGCTAAAACTTACCCGAGAGTATAGGATGACTTTTAAAAAGTCATCCCTTGATTTTCATATGTAAAATAAGCTTAATGCCCTTGCATAGAAAGTTTTGGTGGAATAAAATCAATCATTTCAACCGTAATATTTTTTAATTCTGCATTCATTTGATAATTGTAAAGAAATTCTACAAC
>JAGXIA010000026.1 GCA_024635885.1 Helicobacteraceae bacterium
CCGACTAAAAGTAAAGGGTATTCAATATTTTTTCTTGAAGTTAGGAGTATCTCATCAAGTAACATAGGTGAGATTTTGCATCCACACCCTGCCCCGTGACTATACTCTGTAAGCTTTATTGAATCCATTCTTTACCTTTGGTTTTGATATACTTTGCTTTTTAAATGAAATTATAGCACCGAGACATTAAATGACAGAGATACCAAATTTCAAAACTTTAAATATTCAGCATATTGTGTGTGATTATAATGGCACTATTGCTAAAGGTGGGGCAGATATTATTTGTAAAAATATCGAAGATGCACTTTCATTATTTATTCATACAAAACGGCTTATTGCTACTTTAAGAAGATAAATCATTGTCTTCTTTATTTAAGCTCTTATTCATCTCTCCGCTTCTCATTTTAAGAAATGCTAAAAATCCAAATGTAGTTCCAACGATAATAAAAATTGCACCTATAAAATCATTTCTTTCATATGCCATAAACATCCAGCATAAATCTGCAAATAAATAGACTATTACAGCTTCATAAACCTTACCTTTGTAAGTTAAAAATGCCCCGATGTTTAAAAGTATTCCACCTAAAATTGCAAAACTCATGATATATCCTTAATTTTTTGGGTCTTAAAAATCCAAGCAAAATAAAATGCTCCTATTATAAACCCAAGTCCTATTATAACAGTTATAAACTCCAAAGAAAAATCATTTGTAGCTAAAAAACCTATCATAAATGAGGTAAAAGCGGCAGAACATAAAAAGAGCATATCGTTGTATGCCACAATCCGTCCATAGTACTTTTGTTCAATATTTTTTTGTAGCAGAGTATACGTATACGACCAAAGAGTCGTCGTAAAAAGACCGACAATAACACTCGCAAAAAGTGATAAATAAAAATCTTTCATAAGTATCGCCCAGAGCCAGACAGCTAGACCTTGAAATATAAATATATAAACCATTCTTTTGCTGTTAACATATTTACTCAAAAATATTGGTCCTATAACCAAGCCTACTGCTCTTGAAGCGTGTAAAAGTCCAAGAGCTAAAGATGTGGCGATAATAGAAGCATAATATGTATCTACCATTAAAGCAACGAGTGCATCAAAAGCGGTCAAGCCTACAAATGCATGAAGAAGCATTAAATGTATGGCATGTGGAAATCTTTTTAAATAACGAAAGGTATCTCTCATCATCTCAAGTAAATTTTCTTTACTTTTAATAAACTCAACTGTTATTTCTAGTTTATAAAGTAATATAAACCCAATTAGAAACATAAAAGCGTCTAAAATAAAAGCTACTTTAACCCCTAACCAATAAACAACAAATCCACTCAAAGCCATTCCCAGAGTATATGAGAATGACCAAATAATGGAATGGAGTTCATTTGCACTTTGAAGCTTTTTACCCTCAAGTATTTTCGGTAGAAGTGACATCTCTGTTGTAAAATAAAAACTTGCGGCTGCCATTTTTATAAGTATAAGTATATACAAAAGCCATAAATCATTGATATCGTTGATAAGAATCAAAAATAGTGTTGTAAAAATTTCAACTGCTATAAGTGATAACATCAGATTTTTCGGTTTGACACTGTCAATAATAGAGCCGGAGAAAGGTGCTTGAACAATTCCTGCCAAAAAATGTAACATTGCTGTAAATGCAATAACCCCAGCCGAAACATTCAGATTTAACAAAAGTGTATAGATTGCCACATTACTAAACCATGCACCAAAGTATGCAATGAGTTGAATGGTCGATAACCTTCTCAGTATTGGTTCATTTTTTAATAATTCAAGGTATTGGTTCATTAATAGAAGAGTATCATAAAAAATGAATTTAAAATTAATTATTGTATTTTTTTAATTATTTTTTAAAGTTATTATTTGATTCGCCGATTTAGTGTTTAATAATTCTATACTTTAAGCAAGGAGCAAGTCATGGATGGCATAGCAAATGTTGCAAGACAACAACAATCACAGGTAAGTTCAGGTGATGGTCAAGGAAGAGCAGCTCAGTCGGTTCACCAACAAACACAACAAATTTCAGAAATCAGTGTTGTAAAAGAGATGCAAACAGAAGCGGTACAAGTTGCACCAAAAATAAATTCAGAGGAGCAAGTTAGAGAGTTGGTTGACCAATTAAACAAGGCTATGGCTCCAATGAATACTAATATAAAATTTGGAGTAGATTCTCAAGATGTATTTTATGTGTCTGTAGTTGAATCAGAAACAAGTAAAATGCTAAGAAGATTTCCAGCAGAACAGGCAGCCGATTTTCTTCCAAAAATGCAAGAAGTAACTGGAATACTATTTGATACAAAAGGGTAAATACAAGACCCTTTTGTTCATGTAAATTTCTCTTTTATTTTTAATATAAACACTCTTCATTAACCTTGTACATATTCTTGTATACTCACACACTAACTAATCTTTAATCTTTTTTATTGTAGAATCGCGGCAGTTATTTTACTCATAAAGGGTTTATTGAATGAAAAAAGAAGTAAAAAAAGTAGTATTAGCCTATTCTGGCGGATTAGATACCAGCGTCATATTAAAATGGCTGCAAGATGAATATAAATGTGAAGTTGTAACTTTTACAGCTGACTTAGGTCAAGGCGAAGAACTTGAACCTGCTCGTAAAAAAGCAATTGAATTTGGAATCAAGCCTGAAAATATTTTTATTGATGATTTAAGAGAAGAGTTCGTAAAAGATTTTGTGTTTCCTATGTTTAGAGCAAATGCTATTTACGAAGGAGAGTATCTTTTAGGCTCTTCTATTGCTCGTCCGTTAATTGCAAAACGTCAATCTGAGATTGCTAAACTTACTGGTGCTGATGGTGTTAGCCATGGTGCAACCGGCAAAGGTAATGATCAAGTTCGTTTCGAGATGGGTTACTTAGCTCAGGATTCAACTCTTACTATTATTGCTCCTTGGAGAGAATGGGATTTAAATTCTCGTGAAAAACTGCTTGCATATGCTGCAGAACACGGTATTTCTATTGAGAAAAAAGGTAAAAAATCACCTTATTCTATGGATGCAAACTTACTTCATATATCTTATGAAGGTGGAATTTTAGAAGACCCTTCAGCAGAGCCAGAAGAGAGCATGTGGTTATGGTCAAACTCTCCGGAGACTGCACCTGACAAAGCGGAATATATTGGGATAGGTTACAAGAATGGTGATCCTATTTCACTAAATGGTGAAGAATTAAGCCCTGCAACAATACTTAAAACTTTAAATGAAATCGGTGGAAAACACGGTATTGGTCGTATTGATATTGTTGAAAATCGCTTTGTCGGTATGAAAGCTCGTGGATGTTATGAAACACCAGGTGGAACTATCATGCTAAAAGCTCATCGTGCTATAGAATCAATTACAATGGACCGTGAAGCTTCTCATTTAAAAGATGAGATGATGCCTCGTTATGCAAAACTAATCTACAACGGATTTTGGTTCTCACCAGAACGTGAGATGTTACAAGCTGCCATTGACAATACACAGAAATATGTACAAGGCTCAGTACGTCTTAAACTTTACAAAGGCAGCATAATGGTTGTTGGCAGAAGTTCGGATGTATCACTTTTCAATGCAGAATACTCAACATTTGAAGAAGATGAAGTTTACAATCAAAAAGATGCTGAAGGTTTCATCAAATTAAATGCACTTCGTTTTATTATCGAAGGTAAAGCCCGTAAAAAATAAACAACTGAGACAAAAGGACAAAATATGATTAAAATTGATATGAATTCACCTGAATTTCAAGAAGAGATGACAAAGTCTATTAAATTTACAGACAAAGTAGTTAAACAATTTGCTTGGGAATACAATCCTCAAGAAGAGATAAACGAAGGTGTACAAATGGGTCTTGCCCGCAACAAGATGATGTACTCTAAAAGATTTTGTCCTTGTTTTATGGTTGAAGAAGTTGATGGAAAATTCAAAAGTACTGATGATAGACTCTGTCCTTGTACTCCTGCTATAGAAAAAGAAATTCCAGAACAAGGTGTTTGTCACTGTCAAATTTTCTGTACACCTGAATTTGCAGCAGCTAAGCGTATAGAACTTGGAATGGAAGAAGCAGTTCATACACACTCTCGCGGATTAACAAAAGAAGAGTGTGAATCTTTAGTAAATCAAAGTGAACTTGATGGTGATGAAATAATTGCATTACTTGAAGCTAGAGAGCTTGGAATGGTAAACTTTAAGCTCGTGGATGTTCGTGAGCATATGGAGTGGCAAATGGGTCACATCAAAGGTGCTGATGCGCTAGTTCCTACAAGCAGTTTCTTCCAAACACTTGATGAGGCTAAACTAGATAAAAATGAAAATATAATCCTTTATTGTCATGTAGGTAGTAGAAGTGCTCACTGTGCTAGAATACTTACAGATATGGAGTACACTAAAATTGGAAACTTGACTCATGGAATAGTTTCTTACGGTGGAGAAAAAGAAAGATAATTTAAAGGGTATAAAATGAGAGTATTATTAATTAAAGATGTAAAAGGTTTAGGGAAATCTGGAGAAGTTAAAGAAGTTAAAGATGGCTATGGGAAAAATTTTCTTATTGGAAAAGGCTTCGCAAGAGCAGCAACTGCAGAAATTTTAGAGCAACATGCCCAAAATGAAATTATCGTTGCTCAAAACCTTGAAAAAGAAGTTAATCTTCTTAAAGATCTAGCTAAACTACTTGATAAGTGCGAAATAATTATCACTAAAAAAATAGGACAGAATGGTCATCTATTTGGTTCTGTAACAAAAGATGAAATTGCTACAGCGCTAAAAGAGCAGCATAATATAGAAATAGACAAAAAACATATTAATGAAAAATCTGCTATTAAAACAATAGGTGAACATGATTTGGACTTTAAACTGGGTCACGGACTTCATGCTAAACTGCATGTGGATGTTCAAGGAGAATAATAAAATATGAAATATTTTATCTCGCCAACTGGCGTAACTTTAGTGAGAGGAATTTTGCAAAGAATTCACTTCTTGGCTAAAGGAGACAAATTATATGTTTGATGCTACAACGATACTCGCTTACAAAGGCAAAAATAAAGCTGTGATTGGTGGGGACGGACAGGTTACTTTTGGGGATTCAGTTCTTAAAGCTAATGCAACTAAAATCCGAACATTGGGTCATGGTAAGATTCTAGCAGGATTTGCCGGAAGTACCGCCGATGCTTTTAATCTTTTTGATATGTTTGAAGATTTTTTGGAAGATAAAAAAGGTGACCTTTTAAAGTCAGTGATAGAATTTTCTAAAGCGTGGAGAAAAGATAAAGTTCTCCGTCGTTTAGAGGCTATGATGATTGTTTTAAACAACGACCATATATTCATTCTTACTGGCAATGGTGATGTAGTTGAGCCTGAAGATGGAGAGCTAGCTTCTATAGGAAGCGGTGGAAACTATGCTATTTCAGCGGCAAGAGCACTCAAAAAACATAGCCAATTAGACGAAGAAGAGCTTGTTCGAGAGAGTTTAAATGTAGCAGCAGACTTATGTATATATACAAACCATAATATCAAAACTCTCATATTAGAGGGAAATAAATAATGAACTTGACGCCAAAAGAGATTGTTGAATATTTAGACAAGTATGTTATTTCTCAAAATGATGCTAAGAAAACAATAGCGCTTGCTCTAAGAACAAGATATAGAAGAATGCAATTAAGCCAAGAACTTCAAGATGAGATAATGCCTAAAAACATTTTAATGATAGGCTCTACTGGTGTTGGAAAAACAGAAATATCAAGACGACTGGCAAAAATGATGAGAGTCCCTTTTATTAAAGTTGAAGCCAGTAAATACACAGAAGTAGGATTTGTAGGTCGTGACGTTGAATCAATGATACGCGATTTGGTTGTTAATTCCATATCAATAGTTAAAACTGAACAAGAAGAAGCTAACAAAGAAAAAATAGAAAACTATGTTCTCAACAAAATAGTAGAAAAATTACTTCCTCCTCTTTCCGAAGGTGCGAGTGAGTCCAAAAAAGATGATTATCAGAGACTTCTTAGCAGTATGGAGGAGAGAGTCATTAATGGTGATATGGATGACAAAATTATTGAGATTTCATTTGACAAAGTACATATTGAGTTTAATGATACCAATCTTCCTCCTGAAATGGCAAAAGTTCAAGAATCATTTTCCAAAATTTTCACAACTATGAATAAAGAAGATAATAAAAAAGAAGTAACAGTAAAAGATGCTAAAGAGTTGTTAAAACTTGAAGCCTCATCAAAACTGCTTGATATGTCGAGTATAAACAATGAAGCCTTAAAACGCGCCGAAAATGGCGGAATTATTTTTCTTGATGAAATTGACAA
>JAGXIA010000027.1 GCA_024635885.1 Helicobacteraceae bacterium
AATCATCTCTGCAATTTCAAAAAGTTCAGCAGCTTCTACAAGTAAATATCCACCGGCTTCGACATACTCTTTGTCACTAAAACCACTCCCTTCACCTGCACCGCTTTGAACATAGACTTTATGTCCGTCTTTTGTTAACTCCATGACTCCTGCCGGTGTTACAGAAACTCTATATTCACTTGACTTAATCTCTGTAGGTATTGCAATTTTCATAATATTATCCTTTTCTTTATATACTGCATTAATTATTCTCAAGGGTAAAATCACAAAAGAACAAATACTTGACTCAGTATACTTAGTTTTTAAAAGTTGTACCTTCCATAATAACCGGATAAAAATAACCGTAACCAAAATCTTTATTTATTGAGATTTTTCCCGTAGCTACTACGACATCTCCTTTTTTGACAGAAGTATTTTCAGCCGTTACAACAAAATCATTCATATTTGCTACTTCATCTGCAGCAGCGTCTGTGAGGTGAATCCAATCACGCTTCATGATTTGACGGGACACTTTAAGAACTGTCGCTTTAACAGAGATAGTTTGATTTTGTAACTCTTTTGCAAAATCATGCACCTCTTGCACAGTGTAAAAGGGTTTTTTCACGAACTCTTTGTTTACGCGTACTTCTTGTACAATTTGTGGTTTGGCAGGGCTGGAGAGAAGTGCAGACTTCACGGTCAAATGCTTAGTAGACTCTTTAGGAAGATAAAGATCATTAACAAAAATAATTTCTTTAAAAGTCTTACCTAAGCTTTTACTTTTAAAATCATGCATCACAGTTGTTTTGTCATATCCTATAATTTCGCCGATATGCACTGGCGTTTGAGCTATTGCAACCCATCGCTCTTCACCATCTTCATTAACTCTCAAATAATTATAGCCCATAACTTTTTTTATCTCTAAAATTTTTCCATAATAGATTTTTTTTGTATCTGGCGTTTGAGCAAAAAGTACAGATGCAAAAAGTAAAATATACATGATTTTAAGTGTTTTCATAAATATCCCTTATTTAAATTGTTGTAAGATTATCAAAATAATCTACAATATATAATAAATAAACACCAGCCAAAAAAAATTCATTACAATCTGGACTTCTTATGAGAGAAATAGTTTATAAAAAAATAGTATAGTATTGAAGAAGTGAGGAGATTAAAATGTTCAAAAAAATACCAAGCGATACAATGTATGTAGCAAAGCACGGTTGGCTTGAAAGTCGATTTCATTTTTCATTTGCAGATTATTACAATCCGCAAAATATGAATTTCGGCGTTCTCAGAGTTTTAAATGACGATATTGTCCACCCAGAGAGCGGTTTTGGGATGCATGAACACCATGATATGGAAATTATTTCATATGTAGTAGATGGTGAGATTACCCATAAAGATTCTATGGGTAATGACAGAACATTAAAACGTGGCGAAGTTCAGTATATGAGTGCAGGAACGGGTGTTTTTCATTCCGAATATAACCACAGCAAAGAGAAAGATCTAAGACTTTTACAGATTTGGATTCTTCCACCAAAAAAAGGTTTGAAGCCTATATACGGAGAAGAATTATATACCTACAACGATAGATATAATAAGCTGTTAAACATCGTCTCCAGTCAAGAGGGCAATGCTCAGGTAAAAATACACCAAGATGTCAATTTATATGTTTGTGAGCTGGATGCCGGCAAGAGTATAGAGTATGAGATTTTTGCAAATAAGCAGATTTATTTTGTCCAGATAGAAGGGAGTTCAACAATAAACACTTTTACATTGAACGCCTCAGATGCGATGGAAATAGTGGGTGAAAAAGTTTTACATATTAGCAGTAATGAGAAGTCTCATTTTTTATTTATTGAAATGAATGTAAGCTGAAGTTGCAGCTTATCATTTAACACGTCTGTGAGGTCAAAGCAGATATAATGTCGAGATTAGATTTCATGTCAATTATAAAATGACATATTAACGGAAATACCAAGGAAAAAACATGAGACAAAACGACTTTTTAGAACTCGGACTGATTAATACTCTGCGAGTTGACAGACACACGCCACACGGCATATTTTTAATGGCTTATGACGGCAATGATGTTTTACTCCCTCAATCATATGTCACAGAAGATATGATTGAAGACTCTTTACTAGATGTATTTTTATACACTGACTCAGAAGACAGACTTATCGCTACGACACTAAAACCGACTGCTATGCTTGATGAATATGCACTTTTTGAGGTTGTAGATGTTGCACCTTTTGGAGCATTTATGAAATGGGGTCTCGCTAAAGATCTGCTTGTTCCAAACATGTTTCAAAAAGAGCCTTTTAAGCTTGGAGAAAAAAGATTTATAAAAGTAGTCTACGATGAAAGAACACACCGTTTAGTAGGAACTGAAAAGCTCGGCGATTTTTTTGAGAGCCGAGTCAAAGGCTTGAGTCCAAACAGTGAAGTTAAAATTATTGTTATAGCAAAAACTCCACTTGGATTTAAGTGTATAGTTGAAGAGAAATATGAAGGACTTATTTACCATACTGAGATATTTGAAAATATTCAACTTGGCGATGAAAGAACTGCTTATGTTAAAACCATAAGAAAAGACGGCAATATCGACCTGACTTTACGTAAACCAGGAAGTAAAAAAAGTGCCTCTACCGGTGACAAAGTGCTTGATCTTCTAAAAGAGAACAATGGCATTATGCCTTACAACTATAAAAGTGATGCAGAGCTTATAAAAGATGTTTTTGAGATGAGTAAAAAAGATTTTAAACGCTCACTTACAAATTTACAGGAAAAAGGTCTCATAGAAGTAAAAGATACCGGCATATATATAAAGGAATAACTGTGGCAAAAAAGAAAAAAAGTATAGAACTCTCAGACAAAAAAATAACTTTTAATATTTTAAAAGTTTCATACAAGGTTATCCGTTATTATCCAAGTTCTTTGGAACTGGATGTCATGGTTTATGAAGATGATGTGAATTTAGGCATGCAAAAGATAGCATTCGCTCATATTCCTAAAGAAATAAAGAAAATCATAAAGCCAAACTAACTATAATATTTCCAAACTTTTATAAGGAAATATTACAATGCCCAACTCTTACCTAAACACACACCCAGACGAAAAAGGTTATTTTGGTAAATTTGGAGGCTCTTATATTCCTCCTATTTTAGAACAACCTTTTGCAGATATTACTAAAGCATACAATGAACTTAAGAACTCTCCTGAGTTTATCAAAGAGTTGAAGTATGTTAGAAAACACTATCAAGGTCGTCCTACTCCTATCTCCTTTGCAAAGAACCTGACTGAGCATTGCGGCGGTGCAAAAATATACCTAAAAAGAGAAGATCTAAACCACACCGGAGCTCATAAACTAAACCACTGTATGGCAGAGGTTATTTTGGCTAAACACATAGGAAAAACAAAAGTTATTGCCGAAACAGGGGCTGGTCAACATGGTGTTGCACTTGCAACTGCTGCTGCGTATTTTGGTCTTGAATGTGAAATCCATATGGGTGAAGTAGATATTGCAAAAGAGCATCCTAATGTTGTAAAAATGAAAATACTCGGCGCTAAAGTTATACCTGTAGCCCATGGAAACCGTACTTTAAAAGAGGCTGTAGACAGCGCATTTGACTCTTATGTTCCCCAAGCAGACCACGCAATTTACTGTATAGGCTCAGTTGTCGGACCTCATCCGTTTCCTATGATGGTCAGAGATTTTCAATCAGTTATAGGTTTTGAAGCAAAAGAGCAGTTTTTTGAACATGAGGATAATCTTCCTGATAATATTGTAGCCTGTGTGGGCGGCGGCTCAAACGCGATGGGTATCTTTTCTGCCTTTATTGAAGATGAAAAAGTAAACCTTTATGGAGTTGAGCCTATGGGAGTGGGGTCAATGATGGGGCAACATGCAGCAACTCTTACTTTTGGCACTGAGGGAGTTATGCACGGTTTTAACTCCATAATGCTTAAAGATGAAAATGGTGAACCGGCACCTGTTTACTCTATAGGTTCAGGAATAGACTACCCGTCTGTCGGACCGGAACAAGCATATTTAAAAGACATAGGAAGAACAAAAGTCGGACTGTGTAATGATGTAGAAGCTGTTGATGCCTTTTATAAACTCTCGCAACTTGAAGGTATTATTCCGGCTCTTGAATCAGCCCATGCAGTCGCATATGCAATGAAATTGGCAAAGACATTAGGTAAAGACAAGACTATACTTGTAAATTTAAGTGGCAGAGGCGAAAAAGATATAGACTTTATTGTTGATAACCACCCTATTCCTAACGTGAAGTTTTAATTTTTTTCTTGGCATGTGGAAATTTCCACATGCCATGATATTTAAAATACTAAACTATTCCTCATTTATAAAAACTCTGTTTTAATACTCTCATCTGTAATGAGTTGCATGAGCTTATACCAATACTAAGCCAATTTATAGGATAATAAAACAAACTTGAAAGGGTGTCGTGTGATTATAAGATTTGTAGAAGGTATTGGCTATAAAACTGTCAGTACATTATCTTCATTTTATGAAGCATTGAAATTTACTTTTATTTGTTTGGTGCACATGGTTCGACCAAGCAGTTACACCTCTGCCATGAGGATGGTTTTAACAAAACAAATTTATTTTACCGCAGTTACAATAATCCCTCTTTTTGTCATGATGGCTATTATTTTTGGTTCTATCATTATTGGGGTAGTCATTGCTCTGGCAACTCAGTACAACTTACAAGATAGCATTGGTTCTATTATCATTACTTTTGTTATTGATGAATTTTCTCCGTTTTTCACAGCTCTGCTTATTGCCCTTCGCTCAGGAACAGC
Organism: Helicobacteraceae bacterium; assembly: GCA_024635885.1. Lineage (GTDB taxonomy): Bacteria > Campylobacterota > Campylobacteria > Campylobacterales > Sulfurimonadaceae > Sulfurimonas. The sequence continues at coordinate 4,813 of JAGXIA010000027.1, forward strand.
AATAAATACAGAAATAGCCGTTATGAATGTGAACAAAGAACTTAACACTCTAAGAGAATATAAGATAGATTTAATCGATTATCTGTTTTTGCCACGCATTATAAGCGGCATAATCAGCATAACTTCTCTCTCTATCATTTTTGCACTTATTATGCTGAGCAGTGGCTACGTTTTCACTCTTTTTTATATGAATATGGATTTGCACACTTACAAATATATACTTATTAATGCTATTGAGGTGAAAGACTTGATTATATTACTTTTAAAGAGCATTGCTTTTGGATTTGCAACTATGCTTATTCCTATATATAGCGGCTTAAAAACAGGAGCTGCTTATACAGCAATTCCAATTTCAGTACTTAATGGAATGGTAAAACTCTTTATTGCCATATTCCTAATCGAGGTGTTATCATTACTAATTCAATCACTATAAAACTCTTTGACAGGTACTTGGAAATATATGAATATATAGACACACGAGAGGAGTATTCTCTTATTTCTAGAGACACGCCACTTATCTCAAATCTTAATATGATTGAGAATATTGCTCTCATAAAAGAGGTCCATGAACGCCTCAGCATAGAAAAAGCAGAAAATATTGCAAAGGAGTATCTTGAAAAAATTGGTATTTCAGATATTGGTCTTAATAGACTCAACGAATGTAACTCTTTAGAGATTTTTTATGTCATGTTTATACGGGCTCTTATGAGTAAAGAGATGAATGTTATAATAGTGACACCATTTTCTTTGATAAGCAATCTAAGAGATATTCAGCCAATAATTGATAGTATTGAGATATTAAATGAAGGTAAAAATATTTTAATTTTTGACAATATCACAAATAAATCCCATTATGAAGGAAGCTCATGCCCTATAGTAAAATGAAACTTGCCGTAGGTGTTTTTGTATTGGCACTTTTTATTGCCGTTTCTATGTCTTTATTTTTTTTACTTAAAGAGAAAGGTACTTTTGAGACGAGATACAGTTATCATTTTTCAACAGAGAGTGCAAGTTCATTCAATGTGGGAATGCCTCTAAAAATTTCCGGTTTTGCCATTGGAGTTATAGATGACATAGCCCTCAAAGATGACGGAACGGTATATATGACATTTTCTGTAAGTGAAGCCAATAAAAAATGGTTACGCCAAGACAGTGTTTTAATGCTAAATAAACCTCTTATAGGTTCACCGCACATAGAGCTTTACTCTGCTATAGGAAATGAACCGCTTGCTCCAGGAGAAACCCTGAGTATAGTTTTAAGTGATGATATAAATGACATGATTTCAAAACTTGAGCCAGCTGTAAATAAAATGATTAATATCATAAACTCTATAGATTCAATAACTTCTTATATAGCAAGGGACGATTCTGAGCTGATGCTGACACTCAAAAATATTGAGAAACTGACTTCTAACTTGGCTAACAATAAATCTTTACTAACCAGTATTACCGGAGATACTAACTCTACGCAAAGTTTAATAAATTCACTCAATGAAACAGCCAGAATAATGAAAGATATAAGTAAGATAACATCTTCACTTGATTCTGATATTGTTGATCCTTCATCATCAGTCCTAAAAGAACTAGATGCCATTATGAAAGATGTAAAACAAAAACTTGATGCTTTAGATGCAAGCGTAAAAGCTGTCGGAACTTATGACACAGAGATTCTTGACCTGAAAGAACAGATTTCTGCAGGCTTACAAAAATCAAACCAGATTATGGATAAGGTTGATTCCTTAATGCAAGATGAAAAAATTTCGGAGGTGAAACTGCCATGAAAAAAATATTTATTTACTTTAGTTTATCCTTGTTTTTTGTAGGATGCTCTTTTAAGACGCCTCCAAATCAATGGCAATACAATAGCACGAATGCTTTTGAAGCTTATAAACAAGATTTTTTAAGCTCTAATGATGCTGCAGCTAAAAACGATTTCAATCGGGCAACAAAACATGCAAAAGTCAGTTCCGACCTTAGAACTCTCTCACGTATATACTTAGGAGAGTGTGCCTTGCACATTTCCGTTGGACAAGAAGATGAATGTAAAAAATTTAAAGATATAAAAGATGTTGTCAATGATCCATTTTTAAATGCCTATTATAGTTTTATAACATACCAGTTAAAAAAAGAACAAATCCCGCTACTTCCACAAATCTATCAAGACTTTGTTGGGCATGTGGAAAACTTAGAGTATGAAGAAGCAAATGAGGCTATTTTAAAAATGGACGAAGTAACATCTCAACTTCTAGCCGCCTCACTATTAAAAGAAAACCTAAATAATGAGACTAGAAATAAAATGATAGAAGTGAGCTCTTTTCATGGCTATAAAAAAGCTCTGATATTCTGGCTAAACGAAACAAAGAACAGTACTCTTGATGAAAATAAAAAAGCAGAAATATCAAAAAAAATCTCTATACTAAACTCTAAAGATTAAGGAAAATTAGTTTATGAACGAAAATATTGAACAAGCATCAAGCGGTGGAGATATGCTTATATGGATAGTAACATTTGGTATACTGGTCATTATAGTTGCTTATTTGGCTTACATAAATAAAGATATTGAGAGATAAAACCCAAGCAAGGTTGGGATAAAGTAATATATAATCTCATCCGGTCAAACAAGAGTCTATATATGGAGAATCGTAAGCAAATTTTATACTTAAATAGTTACAAAAGTGTTAATATATTTTAATAATCATGGGTATAATAACTTATAAAAAAGGACTGATAATGAAAAAATGCAACTCACTGGAAGAAGTACGAACAGAAATAGATTTAGTAGATGACCAACTTGTTGATTTAATTGCCCAAAGAAGCCACTTAGTTAAGCAGGCTGCTTCATTTAAAAATAGTATGGAAGAGGTAAAGGCAGACAAGAGAGTTGAGTTTATTCTTCAAAAAGTCAGACATGATGCTATAAAAAAAGGAATATCTCCAAATATGATTTCTGATCTATTTACAATTATGATAGATGAAATGGTTGAAACAGAGATTTCAGAGTTTAGAAATGACAGTAAATTTTAAAGTCTAAAATGAAATATATTATATTAGCAATCATTACTTACATAAACTTAGTTGCATTTGATGCATTTATAACTCCGGACGAACTTAAAAACTCTCTGAACAATAAAGACTTAATTATTCTGGACGTAGATACAAAAGAGATTTATAAAGCTGGCCATATCAAAAATGCTATACATGTAGATGTGTCTGACTTTACAGATATACAGAACCCATTGCTTATGGCTACAAGTGAAAAAAGGGAATATGAGCTGAGCAAGTTAGGTATAAATTCTAACTCTTATGTGGTTATATATTCACATAACACTGAGCATTCTGTTTTAAATTCAAGCTTCTTAGCTTTAGTCTTAATTCAAGGCGGTTTTGAGAGTGTAAGTATACTTAACGGTGGTTATATGGCCTGGATATTTGAATACGAATTTCTTGTCTCTTCTGAGTCCTACTATCCTCAAAATGATGGAAATATAAAACTAAATGACAAAAATTTCATAGTTGATTTAGATTATATAAAAAACAATATCTCCAAACTAGTCATACTCGATGCCAGGTCAACTATGGAGTATTTCGGAGTTGAAAAGTCTCAAGGTATTAAAGCAGTTGGTCATATTTCAAAAGCTAGAAGCAGCTACTATAAAGATAAATTTTTAAAAGATGGCACACTAAGAGATAAACAAGAAATTGAACAAATCTATATAAATGGTCATGAACTGCAACACAAAGATGAGATTGTCGTATATGCGAACACCATTTTTTCTGCATCAATGGAATGGTATATACTCTATAAATATTTAAACTTTAAAAATACAATGATTTATGAAAAATCTTTTATGCAGTGGGGTAATTTAGAAGATTCTTCTGTAACTAGATTCAAGTGGGAATAAACGAACTAGCTGATTATTTATTACACAATTATTACGCTCAAGATAAAAATACTCTGCTACAATAAAAAAGATTTAAAAACTAAAAGGAACAACATGAAAACTCTCATTTTAATATTAATAAGTTCATTATGTCTGGCTGCATCCAGTGGCTTTGTTACTCCCAAAGAGCTAAAGGCTCAACTGGCAAACAAGAATCTGATTATTATTGATGTAACAGATAAAGAAACTTATGATTTAGGTCATTTGCCAAATGCTGTTCTTGCGAATGTTGGAGACTTCAGGAAAAAAGTCCAAAAATATCAACTCATGAAATCTTCTTCTGAAATTGAAGCTATTGCTCGTTCCCTTGGAATTAACAATGACTCTGAAATTGTTATTTATGGACATGGTAAGGAAAAAGAACTGCTTAAATCCAGCTATATTGCTCTTGCACTTATTGTAAATGGAGCCAAAAATGTTTCTCTTTTAAATGGTCAGTATGAAGATTTGTATTATGACTATAATACATCAACAGAATCTCCAAAAATCAAAGCAGGTAATTTTACAGCTAAGTTTAATCCTGATATCCTAATTGATTTAGAGTATGTTAGATCACATATTGGTACTACTCCTATGTTAGATTCCAGACCTTCTAGGTTTTATTATGCAACAGCACAATCAAGCGGAGTTGAAAGATTAGGACATATATCTAAAGCAATGTCTAGTTTCTGGAAAGATAAATTTAATGAAAATAATAAATTACGTTCTAAAGAAGATTTAAATGCGATCTTTGTTCAGGGTTTTGAGCTTGAAAAAGATAAAGAGCTTATACTTTATTGTACTGGTGGCTTAGAAGCTTCAATGAACTGGTATATAGCCTATCAAAACATGGGCTTTAAAAAAGCAAAAATATATGATGCTTCAATGAGAGAATGGGGAAACAGAAACGATACTCCAATAACAAAATTTAAATGGGAAACATTTAATAAATAGACTTCTCTGAGGAGTCTAACAAAGAAGCAGAATGAACAACTTAGCTGTCAACTTTTTAAAGGTAGTATCTCTTCTCGTCTTTATATCATTAATACCGATACTATTTCTATACGATAGATCAACTGCTCTTGTATGGACCGTTCTCCTCCCTATTCTTCCACTGTCATTTATTACAGTTGGTTATTCTAATTGGAGGAATATGTGTCCACTGGCATTTTTTTCAAAAATTTCACAACAATTAACTTGGATACAAAAAAGAAAAGTACCAAATTGGTTTGAAAATAATTTTTACTTTTTTCAGTATTTTTTACTTTTTTTAGCATTTGGCGCTAGACTAGTATTGCTAAACTATGATAGTGTGTATTTAGCTTTTTTTCTTATTTCTGTAATTTTATCTGCATTCATGACTAATCTATTTTTTACAGGAAAAAGTTGGTGCAATTTTCTGTGCCCAGTCGGTATAGTAGAAAAGATTTACTGTGGTTCAGATGCACATCAATACAATACTAATTCTGCATGTTCAACATGTAGTGCTTGCAAGAGTGATTGTCCAGATATTGATATGGAAAGTAATTACTGGAAAGAGTCTGCAAACGAACAAAAGAAAGTTGTATTTTACTCTTTTACAGGTTTAGTCCTTGGTTTTTATCTATATTTCTATTTACAATCAGGGTCTTTTTCTTACTATTTTAGCGGTGATTGGGTTCACAACAATATTACTCTTCTTTCAAGCGGTTTTTTCTTTGCACCTTTTATCCCAATAATTTTGGCTGTACCTATTACATTAATAGTATTTTCTGTAATTAGCTTTTATCTGTTTAAAGGACTGGAAGTATTTTTGTGGCAATACAAAGTATTTAACAATGTAACTTATTCAACTCTTCTACACAGGGTAAAGATAATAGCAGCATTTATTGCTTTTAATATTTTCTATATATTTGCAGGAGCACCTACATATTTAGACTATCCTGTTGCTTATGCAATGTTTTATTTTTTAATTGTTGCTATGTCTGCTGTCATTTTACATAGGGAATTTTTTAGAGAAGAGAGCTTCTTTATACAAGAAAGATTTGCTCTTAGAATGATACAAAAATGGGATTCAAGCAAACCTATCCCAACTAATTTAAAAGAGATTTATTATACATATGCCAATAAAAACAAGAATAAAAGGCAACAACTAATTACATATAGAGAAACAATACACGACTTGATGAAAGAAGGTATTTTACGTGATGACAGTATGGGTGTGCTTGAAAAGCTTAGAAGTCAAATGGGGATATCTCATAAAGACCACTTAAATGTAATCAGAGATATAAAACTTAAAAATGAATATTTATTTGATGAAGACATTGAAAAATCAAGTGAAAGAAGACACCAGAGAAACAGTTACAAAAAAATGATAGCAGATGCCCTAGAGGAACACAGAGAACTCAACAGTATCTATATTAAATCATTACAAAAACAATTTTGTATATCAGATCAGGTGCATAA
>JAGXIA010000119.1 GCA_024635885.1 Helicobacteraceae bacterium
AGCAAATAAAACATTAAATGTAGTCTTGCTTAATGCTCCTTCAACCTACTATATTGGTCCAGAAGGTCCACAAGGCTTTGAATATGATCTCTTGAACAGTTATGCAAAATATTTAGATGTTGATTTAAATATTACCTCCGTTAACACAATCAAAGAAGCTTTGGAATTTAGTAAAAACTCAAATATACATATAACATCAGCTTCACTTTCAAAGACTAAAGAGAGAGAAAAAACTTTTAATTTTGGACCATCCTATTTTGAAGTCCAAGAACAAGTTATCTGCCATAGAGGAATGCTGGGCAGTGGAAAATTTCCAAGAAATATAGAAGATTTAACAGGATTAAAAATAGTTGTCGGTGAATCTACCAGTTATGCCCAAACAATTCAAGATTTGCAGGCAGACGGATACGATATCAATGCTTCATTTACAGCCGAATATTCAACAGAAGAGTTATTGGAGCAGGTTTCAAACAATGAGATAGACTGTACCATCGCTGATTCTAATATTTATGCACTTAATCTTAGATATTTTACAGAGATGAGAATGGCCTTTACTGTAAGTGGCAGAGAACAGCTTGCCTGGACTTTAGCTCCTGGTTCTATAGAACTCGAGGCTAACATGTACACTTGGCTAAACAGTTTTAATCAAAGTGGGGCATTGGCACAACTCAAAGATCATTATTACAGTTATGTAATGTTTTTTGATTATTACAATACTAAAATGTTTTATAAAAGAATAGACTCAAGATTGCCTAAATATAAAAAATATTTTAAGGAGATAGCAAATAAATATGAAGTTCCTTGGACACTTCTAGCTGCTATGTCTTATCAAGAATCACACTGGAATCCAAAAGCCAAAAGTTTTACTGGTGTACGAGGAATGATGATGCTTACCCGCAATACAGCTAAGCTATTAGGCGTGAAAAACCGCCTTGATGCAAAGCAGAGTATACATGGTGGGACAAGACATCTTAAAAATTTGATGAAACTTATCCCCGATGGTATTCATGGAGAAAATCATTTAAAATTTGCATTGGCTTCTTATAATGTTGGTTTAGGGCATATTTTGGATGCTAGAGAATTAGCTGAAAAAATGGGGTATGATGGAAATAGTTGGAAAGATTTAAAAGAGGTTCTACCGCTTCTTTCTCAAAAAAAATACTATAAAACATTAAAATATGGCTATGCAAGAGGAAGTGAGCCTGTCAGATATGTTGAGTCAATATATAATTTTAAAGATATTTTAGAAAATAAAAACGCAGATTAAAAGAAGTTACTTAGTGTAAATGAACGATAGCTAATAATTTGTATTTCCACATGCCAAGATTATTCTTGGCATGTGGAAAGTTTTATGCTTCTTCGTCTTCACCTTCTTTTCCGTCGGCAAGTTTCGTTAAAAAGCTTTCCATATCATATTTAACTCTGTATTCCGGTGTCATTATATGAATTAAAATATCTCCTAAATCAATTACTATCCAGTCTCCGCTTTCGTCTACATGGTTAAATTCTTCTGTAGATTTTAAGTCTTTTCTTAAGTGGTTAAGTAAGGCTGCAGTATGTCTTGCACCTAGTGATGACGCAATAATTGCATAATTTACAAAGTAGTTTTTCTCACGAAGATCAAATACTTCGATTCCCTCAGCCTTATTTGTGTCTAGTACGTCTGTTATGTTTTCTATTCTAGTTTGCATCATTTTCCTTGTAATATTTAGCAATTTCTTTTGCACACTTTTGTGGCAATTTTGATATATCTAAGTGCTCTCGCAGCTGTGTTGATGAAATATCTACATTTATATTTAAGTCTATAAAATTTTCTGGAATCTCTATCTTGTCTCTATGGGCAACAACAAAAGTAACCATTGATTTGAGCTCCTCATACCTATCCCACTTATGAAGTAAAGATAGATTGTCTGCTCCAATAACAAGATATATTTTTTTATACTTTTTCAAAAGGTATTTTACACTTTGTATGCTAGAGACTTTTTGTTTTTGTTTTACTTCAAAGTCATCAATCAATACATTTTGAAAGATACCAAAAATTTCTTTTAGCCATTTCAGTCTAAGTGACGACGGAGCATGTGCCTTAGATTTAAAAGGATTTAAAAAAGTCGGCATTATGACAACTTTATCAATATCTTTAAAATTAAGCAAAGCTTTTACAATCATTTCATGACCAATATGAGGTGGGTCAAAAGAGCCACCAAATAGTGCAATGTTTTCCATATCAATTCCAATTTAAAGCGAATTATAGCTAATTATAGATAAAATCGTAAGATTAATTTTTAGACAGGAAATTTAATGGCATTAAAAGTGGCAATCAATGGATTCGGCAGAATCGGTCGTTGTGTGGCTAGGATTGCATCTATGAGAGATGATGTACAATTAGTTGCAATTAACGACATGGCAAGTATGGATATGATTTTATATTTGCTTGCAAATGACTCTGTTCACGGACCTTTTTCTAAAGATGTTGAAATGATTGATGATAATCATATTAGTATTGACGGTAAAAGTGTCAGAGTCTTTTCACAAAGCGAACCTAAAAATTTAAAATTTGCTGATTGCGGTGCAGATATAGTTTTGGAGTGTACAGGCGTTTTTTTAACTCAAGAGAGCTCTCAAGCTCATATTGACAACGGTGTTAAAAAAGTTATATTCTCAGCACCCTCAAAAGATGACAAAACAGCTACATTTGTACTGGGTGTGAATGAAAACCTATATGATGGTCAAAAAATCATCTCTAATGCATCTTGTACTACAAATTGTCTAGGTCTTGTAGCTAAGGTGATTGATGATGCATTTGGAATTGAAAAAGGTCTTATCACTACAATTCATTCCTATACAAACGATCAGAATATTTTAGATGTTATTCATCACTCTAGAGACAAAAGAAGAGCAAGGGCCAGTGCTGTAAATATGATACCAACCAGTACAGGCGCAGCTAAAGCTATCGGTTTAGTTTTGCCTCAGCTTGTTGGTAAACTTCATGGACAGAGTGTTCGTGTTCCAACACCAGATGTTTCTATACTTGATTTAAATGTTGTTTTGAAGAAAAAAACTTCTAAAGAAGAAGTTAACAGGGTGTTTAATGAGATGGCAGATAACAAGCTCAAAGGTTTATTGCTAATAGACAAAAAGATGCGGGTATCTCAGGATTTTGTTGGTTGTGATTATAGTGCAGTTGTTGCCGAAGATTTAACGCAGGTTATCGGTGGTGATATGCTCAAAATAATGGCTTGGTATGATAATGAATGGGCTTATTCTACGAGACTCTTAGATATGGCACTTTATATTAGTAAATAGGAAAAACATGAAACTTTTAAATATTAAAGACTTAGACTTAGCCGGTAAAAAAGTTTTTATCAGATGTGATTTCAATGTACCGATGGATGAATTTGGTAATATATCTGATGATCGTCGTATCCGTTCTGCTTTAGCAACTATTAATTTTTGTCTAGATCAAAACTGTGCAGTTATTTTAGCATCTCATTTAGGTCGTCCTAAAGGTGAAGTTGTTGCAAAAGACTCTCTTTCTCCTGTTGCTAAAAGATTAAAACTACTTCTAAAAAGAGATATTATTTTAGCGCGTGATGTGGTTGGAGAAGATGCAATGTCTAAAGCCAAAGCATTGAAGCAAAATGAAGTCTTACTTTTAGAAAACCTTCGTTATGAAGCTGGTGAGACAAAAAATGATAAAGTGCTCTCAGAAAAATTAGCAAGCATGGCAGAGTTTTATATAAATGATGCTTTTGGTGTAAGTCACCGTGCTCACTCTTCAGTTGAGGGAATAACGCGTCTTTTCGATAACCAACACAAAGCAGGAGGATTCTTACTTCAAAAAGAGATAGAATTTTTTAGTAAACTTATTAAAAATCCGGTTCGCCCTTTTGCTGCTATTGTAGGCGGATCAAAAGTTTCTGGAAAACTTGAAGCACTTGTAAACTTGCTTCCACGCGTTGATAAGATTCTTATTGGTGGAGGAATGGCTTTTACATTTTTAAAACAGATGGGTTACAATGTTGGTGCTTCCTTAGTTGAAGATGATTTACTTGAAGATGCGCAGCATATTATGGACGAAGCAAAAAGACTTGGTGTTAAATTTTACTTACCCGTAGATATTGTTGTAGCTGATAAATTTTCTGAAGACTCTGTGAGTAAAATGGTTACAGCTCAAGAGATTCCCGATGGCTGGATGGGACTCGACATTGGGCCCGCTACTGTAAGACTTTATAGAGAAGTTTTAAATAATGTTCAAACAGTTCTTTGGAATGGACCTATGGGCGTTTATGAGATGGAAAAATTTTCACGTGGTTCCAATAAAATAGCTAATTATGTTGCAGACAGTTACGCAACTACCGTTGTTGGCGGTGGTGATACGGCAGATTTAGTTCAAAGAATTGGTCTTGATGAAGAGATTAGTTTTATTTCAACCGGTGGTGGTGCTTCTTTGGAACTTTTAGAGGGTAAAGTATTGCCAGGTGTGGCACAGCTTATGGTTGATGATGGCGAGGATGATTAATAATGATAATTGCAGCAAATTTAAAAACTAATCTAACGCGTAAACAAACAACAGAATATTTAAATACATTAGATAGCTTAATAGACGCGAGCAACTCTACTCAAGAAGTTCTAGTATTTCCTGCTACTTCTAGTCTCAATCCACATGCCGGCAAAGTAATCGTAGGTGCTCAAAATGCTTATCCTGCAACAAATGGTGCTTTTACGGGTGAAATAGGTTCTGAACACTTAGCAGAGTTCGGTATTACTACTATTTTAATAGGTCACAGTGAAAGACGACATGTTTTAGGCGAATCACAAGAAGAACTAGTTACAAAATTCAACTTCTACAAAGACTTAGGTTTTAAGATTGTTTACTGTGTAGGTGAGCCACTTTCACTCAGAGAAGAGGGTGAAGAAGCTATGATGAAATATATAGATGCTCAGTATGAAGGCATTGACTTAAACTACAAAAATCTAATTATTGCATATGAGCCGGTTTGGGCAATTGGCACAGGTCTGACTCCTACTTCCAAAGATATAGAAGATTTACACTCAAAACTTAAAGAAAAATGTAGCGCTCCATTATTATATGGGGGCAGTGTGAAAGTTGCAAATGCCAAAGAGGTATTAGGACTTAAAAGTGTTGACGGCATTTTAGTCGGCGGCGCTGCACTGAACGTAGAAGATTTTAACACAATGATAAATTTTGCTCAAGAAATAGAGTAGAAGAATAAAGAGCATCAAAATGCGAGGGCTTCCTGCCGAAGGAAACCAAGTGTTAACGTAGATGGCGGAATTACTTCCGACATTGTAATAATAATAAAACTAAGGAAATATAACCAATGATAATGAAAGGCAAAAAAGGCCTCATAGTAGGTCTTGCAAATAACAAATCAATAGCATACGGCATAGCAAAATCTTGTGCTGAGCAGGGTGCTGAGATGGCATTTACATATTTAAATGATGCTCTTAAAAAAAGAGTTGAACCAATAGCAGCAGAGTTTGGAAGTGATAAGATTTACGAACTTGATGTTTCAAATGAAGAGCATATGTCAGGAATTGCAGCACTTATTGAAAAAGATTTCGGGAAGATTGACTTTTTAGTTCATTCTGTAGCCTTTGCTCCAAAAGAAGCACTTTCAGAACCATTTCTGAAAACTACTAAGTCGGCATTTGCAATAGCTATGGATGTTTCAGTATTTTCTCTTATAGACTTAACAAACCGTTTAGAGTCAGTTTTAAGTGATGACGCTTCAGTCCTTACTCTGTCCTATCTCGGCGGACCAAAATATATAGCTAACTATAATGTAATGGGTGTTGCTAAAGCAGCCTTAGAATCAACAGTTAGATATATGGCAGTTGAGCTAGGGGCAAAAGGACAAAGAGTAAATGCAATCTCAGCAGGACCAATCAGAACTTTAGCGGCAGCCGGAATAGGTGATTTCAAGCAGATTCTTAACTGGAATGAAACAAATTCCCCACTAAAGAAAAATGTCACAACCGACCAAGTCGGAAACTCAGCAATGTATCTTTTAAGTGATTTAGCCTCTGGTGTTACCGGTGAAGTACATTACGTTGACTCAGGTTATAACATTATGGGTATGGCAGCGGTTGAAAAAAGAGAAGATGGTAAAACTGTCCTTTGCTGGGACGAAAGAGAGTAAGTTGTCTTTACTTACTTCTTTTTTCCTATAACAGGTAAAGAGTTCATCTCCTCACTATGAGATTTTTTTGTACTTGAATTGTCCTCTTTTGAATAGACAACTGCTTTATCCACATACTCTTGAAGAGTAAAGTTTCTACTTTTATCCTGATTTATCTTTTTTATAGTTTCATCTTTTTCAACTGTTGGCGTCCACTCCTTGTTGAGCCAATTATCTAATGACTGTTGCATAGCTCCATCTTCTTTGTAAGTAGTCGCCTGCGTCACGCCATTTGCTGCTTTGTTTTGAGATGGGCTTACGCCATTGCTTGAATTACAAGATGTAAGAGACAATATGCTGAGTGTTGTTATGCTTAATAGTGTTAATTTATTCATATGAGCATTATAGTATAAATAAATGATTAAAAATTAATCATTTCAGCGTATTGAAGTTATAACGGTTGTGTTACAATTTGTTTGTAAACGTATAATATGTGATAAAATGACTTGACATAATTGTAAAAAGTCTTTATAATTTAGCGTTATACATATTTATATGGTAAAACACAAGGAGAATATATGAAAATAGTAAAAATGAGTTTAGTAGCAGCGCTACTAGTAGGTTCAAGTGCATTTGCAATTGATAATATCAAAATGTCTGGTAAGGCGGATGTATTTTATCAAACACAAGATGCAGCAACAACGCCAGATGTACTAGCAGGAAATACAGGTGGAACTTTATTTAGTAAAGAATCATCTGCTGCGGATATCGGTTTAAATTTAAATATTTCTGCTGATTTAGCTAAAAATGATTTAGTAACTGTTAGTGCAGGTGCTGGTTATACTGTTCTTTCAACTTTAGGTTTAGAGAATAACTTCGTGTCTAATGTATGGGGTGGTGCACATACTGCTACAGCTGGAACTCGTGCATCTTACGCTAATGACAGCGTGGCAAATTTAGGTGGTGCTAAAGTTGAAAATGCAAATTGGTTTAATGAAGCATGGGTAGCTGTAACTGCTGGTAAATCAACTGCAAAAATTGGTCGTATGGAACTTGATACTCCATTGGCATTTACTGAAAAATGGACAATTGAAAAGAATACTTTTGAAGCTGCTGTTTTAATCAACCAAGATATCCCTGATACTACAGTTGTTGCTGCTTTTATTGGTAATGGCAACGGTACTGAAGGTTTTGGACAAACTAATTTAATTAGTAATGTAACTACAATACCTGCAACACTTAGCGCTCCTTCACTTGCAGTTGCTCCAGTTGTTAACGCTAATGGTGATTTTGGTACTTACGGAACTGACGGTGCATACGCAGTTGCTGTTATCAATAATTCAGTTGAGCCATTAACTGTTCAAGCTTGGTACTACGATGTATCTAAAGTTGCTCAAGCTTATTGGTTACAAGCTGATGTAAATCTTGAAGGCATTATGGCTGGTGCTCAGTACTCTGCAGTAGAAAAAGATATTGTAGGTTCTAAAGAAGACAACGTTTATGCTGTAATGGTAGGTTATGAAATGAAAGATATGCTTACTGCTAAATTAGCTTATTCAGCTACAAATAAAGATGGTTCTCTTGGTGCTGCTGGTTTTAATACTGCTACTGCAACTGGTACTGCACAATCTAAACTTTATACTGAAGCATGGTGGAACTATGGTCAAGTAACACAAACTGACACTTCAGCTATCAATGTAACAATTGAATCTCCAGTTCAGGGTATTGTTGATTTAGGTTTATATGTAACTATGGTTGATCATGGTACTGTAAATGGAGCTGCTGATTTAACGGAAGTTACTGTAACTGCTGGTAAGTCATTTGGTCCTCTAGATGCTACTTTAGTATATATCAATGCAGATGTTGATGGTGGTGACGCTATTAATACTGTTCAAGCATACTTAACTGTAAACTTCTAATAAACTCTTATTAGTTGTTTCCTCTCTCCCTTTTGGGAGTGAGATGCTCTTCTCTTTCTCCTAAATTTCGTTATAATTCTCTCATGACACAACTACTCAAAAAACTTTTTTATTTATTATTTATGCTGTTTTTAATCTCCATAATCTCATTTTTGGCAATACACTCAGCACCGAACAGCTTCTTTGCGGCGGGTGAGCTAAACCCTAACATGACTAAAGAGGCTATAGAGCAGTTAAAAGCTGTCTATGGACTCGATAAGTCCTTGTTTATGCAGTATATTGATTGGGTAGTAAATATTATGACTCTTAATTTTGGAGTCTCTTTTGTGAGTGGACAAGATGTAAGTAATGAGATATTAAAACGTCTTCCTGTAACACTTAGCATGAATATTACGGCT
>JAGXIA010000120.1 GCA_024635885.1 Helicobacteraceae bacterium
ATTATGGACAGAAATCTTCCTGGGGTAGAAGGGAGTGAATTTGTAGCTGAACTTCGAAAAGATAATATTTTAACTCCTGCTATTTTTTTAAGTGCAAAAGACAGTGAAGCAGATATAGAAGAGGGATTTATGCGGGGTGCTGATGACTATATGACGAAGCCTTTTAATATGAAAGAACTTGTTCTAAGAGTTAAAGCACTTCTGCGTAGAACAGCAAAAAAATACAATGAAGGCGCTCTGGCTTATAAAGACTTAGTACTAGACAAAGGGACAAGAACTCTTCTTGTAAATGGAGAGAAAGTGGATGTTACTAAGTTGGAATTTGACCTTTTGTATGAATTTATTATCAATAAAAACAGTGTCTTAGACCGTGACTATCTTTTAGAAAATGTGTGGGGGGACAGTGAAGTGTATCAGTATAGAACAGTCAATGTTGCTATTAACCGCCTGAAAGAAAAAATAGATCCTACTAAAACAAAAGAGTATATACAGACAGTGCGTGGAGTCGGATACAAGCTTTGTTAAAAATACATCAAATATTTCTCATTAAATTTTTCTCCCTTTTTGTTGGGGCTTTATTTCTATTTTCTGTTCTTATGTATATCTCTCTAAGAGAGAGTACGATTGAGCATAACAGAACTGGTTTAGAACATTCGATTATTCTAATCGGCTTAGAACTAGAATCTATCGATGATTTAGACCTGCTTGCCTATAGAGTTCATGATAAAACAGACTTAAGAGTTACTATCATAGATAATGACGGTGTTGTTATTGCTGAATCAAATACAGACAAAAAGACTATGGAGAATCATGGAAATAGATATGAAGTTATGCAAGCCAATAGAGAAACATTTTCATATAGTGTAAGGTATTCAAAAACTTTAAAAGAAGATTTTTTATATGTAGCAAAAAAGTATGTGTATCATGCAAAACCAATCTATTTGAGACTGTCTATGAGTTTAGAAAAGACTTTACATGATTTTTATTCTTTATGGATTAAGTTAGCAATAGCTTTTTTGATTGTAATGATAATAGCATTTTATATTGCAAAATTAATGAGTCAAAGAGTAGTCTATGATATAGAACAAATTACAAATTTTCTCGATGAAATCGCTAACAAAAATTATAATGCTTTTATAAAAACTAAATATTTTTATGAATTTTTAGAGATCTCTTTAATGCTTAAAAATCTTGTTAAAAAATTGACCAGCAGAGAGAAGCAAAAACGTAAGTACACGGCTAAATTGAGACTAATGAATAAACAAAGGGAAGATATTTTATCTGCTGTATCTCATGAGTTGAAAAATCCTGTTGCTTCGATTATGGGCTACGCACAGACGCTTGAAGAAGACCCAGATGTTTCTCTTGCCATTCGTATGAAGTTTTTGTCCAAGATAAGCTCCAATGGTGAAAAAATTATTCAAATTTTAGACAGATTGGCGCTCTCCGTTAAACTGGAAAATAACGATTTAAAAATCATAGAAAGTGAATTTGATTTAAAAGTTTTATTTGATGAAATAGTCAGTAATTTATCTTTGAAATATAAAGACAGAGAAATCATTGTTAGAGCTAATTCTGCGATAATTAGCGCAGACAAGACGATGATAGAACTCATTCTAATTAACCTACTTGATAATGCTCTGAAGTACTCAGAATCTGATGTAGAACTTGTACTGCAAGACTCAGTAGTGAGTGTAATAGACAAAGGCATCGGTATTAAAGAAGATGATATACCAAAGGTAGCAGAAAAGTTTTATAGAGTAAATAAAAACAGTTGGGATAATTCAATGGGAATAGGACTTGCAATGGTCAGCCATAGTTTAAAAGCCCACAAATCTGAACTAAATATAGCATCGGAATATGGTAAAGGTTCTATCTTCAGTTTTAGTATAAAAGAGATGCAAAAAAAATAGCATTCTGCAATATTTTTAGAAGTACAAATTTTATTTAGTTATATTTTTACTTTAATTAATAAGTAGGAATAAGAATGAGAAACTTTCACTCTATTATAACGCAGCTAAAGCATTATATGTCGGTCAATAAAGAGGGTAAAGTTTTAGATAAAGACCTTGCTAAAGCACTGGGAATGTCTCAAGCTAACTTTGCAACGGTAAAAAGAAGAAACTCTACTCCATATGAAAATATATTAATCTTTTGCAAAAAAGAAGAACTCTGCTGCACTGATATTTTCTTTGAATAAAGAGCCTATATTTTGGACTGAACAGTTATTTTTCTAGCTTCAAATAATTCAATAGCTTTTTGAATCATAGGTTCTTGTGTTATATCGGTACCATTGATCTCTTTTGTTGACTCGTTACTCTGTGAACAATTTGTAACACAACTAGCACTTCCCCCAATCTCAGCATCTTCTATCATAGAAGTGCTTTGTGGATTTGGCATTTGAGGCTGAATGCTTGTCTTTTGATTTGCTTCTTGTAGTGGTTTTAGATCTTCGTCATTTTTTTTTTCGTCAATTACTTCTGAACAGGGAATCCCTTTTATCTTCGTCTCAAAACCAAAAACCTCACGAACCAGTTGTTTAATGGCTGAATAGCCATGCTTTAAGGCTTTCTTACACTCTTCATTTGCACAACTTTCCCAAGTTAAGATGTTCTCTTCGTAAGACACGAATTTGATGTTATTCGTAAAGCACTCTCCAAGTTCATGGTTTCTATCTTTTATTTTTAGTATAAGATCATCAAAGAGTTTGGCATGTGGATTTGGTATGTTAATTGTTGCTTGTTCAATAATTTCTTCTTGAACCTCGGCATGTGGAACTTCGGCATGTGGAACTTCTTGGAGAGGTTCTTTTTCTTCTTCTTTTATAACAGCTCTCTCCGGAGTTGCTGTTTGTACTTTTATAGTAGATATTTCAGGTCGCTGTATCTCTTTTTGAAGAGACTCAATCATCTGGTCAACCTCTTTTATTCGAAGAGCTTCAATCATTTTGAAGAATATTAAAGAGAGAACAAATGAGCCATCGGCATTAATACTGAAAAGATATTTTGAATCACTTAAAATTCTAAAAAATCTATCTAAAACTAAAGTTGAAAAAAGAGCATCCTGATTGTACATTTTATCTTTAAGATAAGCTATGAGTTCATCCACAACCATCTCAGCTTCATAGTCTTCAAGTATTTTTGTATAGGCAACAATACGAGCATAATCTTTTGCAAAAACAGCAGCGAACAAATCAGCTGTGAATTTAGGATCGACTAGTCCCAACATATCTGTAACAGTGAGAACATCTACATGATTCTTTGAGTAAATTATAGCTTGGTCAAGCAGAGTAAGAGTATCTCTTAGACTTCCGCTTCCGCTTCTTGCGAGTATCTCCAGTGCATCATTTTCATACTCTATTTTTTCAAGATGCAGTATGTGTGCCAAATGGTCAACTATTTTATTTGTTGCAATACTTTTAAATCTGAAGTGCTGTGTACGACTTAAAATAGTTGCCGGAAGTTTCAGCGGGTCAGTGGTTGCTAAAATAAATTTAACATATTCAGGAGGTTCTTCAAGAGTTTTAAGCAGTGCATTAAAGGCCTCTTTTGTAAGCATATGAACTTCATCTATAATGAAAATCTTAAATCTTGCAGAGGAAGGTTTGTATTTTGTCTGCTCTACTAAATCTCGTATATCATCTATTTTTCTTGACGACGCGGCATCCATCTCTACAATATCCATATGACGGTTTTCCACCGCAAGAATACAGTTTTGGCAAACACCACAAGGCTGGTGTGTCATGCTTTGCTCGCAAATAAGAGCTTTGGCAAATATACGGGCAGTAGATGTTTTTCCACTTCCGCGAAGCCCTGAAAAAAGATAAGCGTGAGATAAACGGTTGGAGTCTAGAGCAAGTGAAAGAGTCTGAGCAATAGTCTCTTGACCTATAAGCTCATCAAAGTTAGTAGGGCGATATTTTCTTGCTAATACTTCTGACTTGTCTTTCACTATTGCTGCTCCATTTTTAAGTGAAATGATTTTAGCATTTATAGAGTTAAAAGCTTATAAGATTACTCCAAAATATAAAGTTGATCCTTTGTAAGAATGGTTCTGGTGTTATATATACAATCTAAGTGAATCATAGTAGCTTCTGCTCGAAGTGAAGCTAGTTTACTCACTTTTGTTTTTAATGATTCTGGTTCACTACCCTCATTACTTGCTTTAACAATTTCAGCTTCTATTTTGTTTATTTTTTTTCCTAAAGCTTTAGCATTTGTCATGGTGTCTTTACCAACTTTAGCAAGTTTTGATTTTTGATCATCACTAAGTGCTAAATCTTCATCGTCCCATAATACTTTAACCATAGCCGTAAGATGTGGAAGTTTCCCCTGTATTAGAAAAGGTTTAGTAGCTTGTTCATCTGCACTTAGATTTGTTGTCATTATAGTTGCACTTAGTAAAGTTAATGCAAGTAGTGATAGAAATGTTGATTTCATTAAATTAATCCTTGAATGTATTAGCGATATTCTAATAAGTGATTGTTAAGGGAATGTTAATATTACATTTAAGAGTTAAATTAAAGTAATGAGCTAATAGAAACGTGTTCAGACTCCTGTTTTGCTACTTTTTTTTGTTGAGAAAGTATAGAATGAATAGTAGTTGAAGATTTGTGCTTAGTATTTTCTTCTATAATAATTATGGAAGCACTGACTGTTAAAAGCTCGAAGTTTTTTTGCTTACCTTCTCTGTCTTTTGATGTGATATAGCCATTGATTTTATCTTCTTGTGAATAAAATTCTTTTACGTCATTTGTGAATTTTTTTATAATATCGAATATATATTTCAGTTTCTCAGTTTGATAGGAAGAGTTGTCAGTTTTAACTGCACAAAAGAAATCATCTCCGCCAATATGAGCTTTTAAAAAATCATTTTCAAGATTTTTTTTCATTATATCTGCAAAAAGTTGTATAACTCTGTCCCCGTTTCTAAAACCGTAAACATCATTAAAAGCTTTAAAATTGTCTAAATCAAAATAACATAAAATATAGTTCCCAGCTTGACTGACTGCATTATTTACATACTCTTCAATCATTACATTTCCAGGAAGTTTTGTGAGTGGGTTTTGTTCTCTGGCGAATAAAATATTTTTATCGTGCATTATCTCAATGATTGCTCTAGAAGATAAGAAGCCGTAATATTGAGCTTCTTTTGTGACAATAACACCCACTGACTCAGGGCTATTTGTATAAAGCTCAATGATATTTGAGATGCCATTATTAATATCAGTGCAGGGACATGGGGTGAGTAGACTTTTTAGTTTTGATTTATTATTTTGTTTTTTTAACAAAATAGATCTTCCATAGGGAGAATAAATATAGTTTTTTAGCTCTTTTTCTTGTAAAATTCCGATAGGTTCATTGTTCTTATTCAAAATAGGAATATTTTCAATCTGCTTATTTAGATTAAAATACTTAATGACTTCATCCATACTATTGTCTAGGGTTAATGGTTCTATAATAAGTGTATTGGTTTGTATTGTATAACTTTCTTGTTTTTTTCTTTTATTTTTTTCGATTAATTCTATAATATTTAAGTATTTTTCTTGAAGTTTATTTACATCTTGTGTTGGTTTTTGGACTAAATAGCCTTGTACAAAATTGCATCCTATATCTTTACATATTAAAAATTCTTCTTGTGTCTCAACACCCTCTGCTACTATTTTTATACCAAGCTGTATTGCAAGGTTTACTATACTCTTAACCATAATCTTTTTTTTGTTATGCAGTTGTATATCTTGAAGAAAAAATCTATCTATTTTTATAATATTTGGAGTGGAATCATATAAAAGTTTATATCCGGAATATCCAACTCCAAAATCATCAATAGCTATACAAAAATCCTCATTTTTATAGTGAGATATTATCTCTTCTAAATTACAGTCGTTTGAAATTTCATGTCTTTCTGATATTTCAAAACAGATGCTGTCTTTTGGTACACTATAGTTTTCTAAAATTTTACTTGTATTTCCGTCAGAAAAATCAGGCATATGTAGAAGTCTGTTGTCTAAGTTATAGAATAGTTTTAAATTTTTATACCCTGCAATTGTTGTAAATTTTTTTATAGCCTTTTCTCTAAGCTCAATATCAAAAGCATATAGAATATTCTCTTCATAAGCCTCGTCAAAAACACTGAATATTGAGTTGAAGCCTGCTTCTTTATAGTTTCTCAGAAGCGCTTCAACAGCGAATATCTTTCCATTGTGCATATTTAAAATAGGTTGAAAAGCTATATCTAAAATTTCTAATCTATTCAGCCATTTATTTGATAATTTATTTTTCATTACTCAATAGTAGCAAGATAATGTTTCCTCTTGATTACAAAATAATTTAAGGCTTAAAGTATTACAATGAAGGTAAAGGTAAATGACTTTTATAAAAAAGGCTAAGGTATGTCAGAACAAGATTCATTAAGCATACAGATTCCAATCGATGTGATTCCTATAAATGTTGTTGTGTATCGTTATGTTGAGGGTGATTTTATTTTTGTTGATATGAATGATATGGCTCAAAAGACAGAGCAGGTGAATAAAGATGAACTCATTGGTAAATTTGTTACAGAAGTCTTTCCCGGTATTAAAAAATTTGGTCTCTTTGATGTTCTGCTTA
>JAGXIA010000121.1 GCA_024635885.1 Helicobacteraceae bacterium
GGCAAGAATTTAGAAGCCCTGATTTTGAAGAGATGAAAAAACTTCTTAAAAATGCTGTTTTCTTTGATGGGAGAAATCAGTTTTCTAAAGAAAAAATAAATGCTTACGGATTTGAGTATTTTCAAATCGGGGTAAAATAAAATTGTTTAAGCTTTTTGTAGTCTCTATTTTACTGCTTGTAAATTCAGAAGCTTTAACACTACAAAAAGCAAATATATATACCGACCAAAACATTAGCGGCTGGGTTATGTCTGAAAAACTAGACGGTATTCGAGCTTTTTGGGACGGAAAAAACTTACTTACAAGAAAAGGTAAGTCTATAAACGCTCCGAAATCTTTTACTCAAAATTTCCCACCCTTTGAACTTGACGGCGAACTTTGGACTAAAAGAGGAGACTTTGAAAAGATTCAGTCAATAGTCTTAGATGAAGTTCCCGGTGTGAACTGGAGAGAGATAAAATATATGATATTTGAAGTTCCACATGCCAAAGGTAATTTTACTGAAAGACTTGTGTTCGCTAAAAACTACATAGATGAACATAAACTTGGGCATGTGGAAATTATTGAGCAAAAGCACTGTAAAAGCCAACCGGAACTAAACTCTTTTTTAGAGAGTGTCCTTTCCTACGGAGGAGAGGGCGTGATGATAAAAGATGCTTCAAAAGGTTATTTTCAAGGACGTAGCAGTTCTATTTTAAAGGTTAAAAAAGCCCAAGACATGGAAGCAAAAGTTATTGGCTACAAGAATGGAAGCGGAAAATTTACCGGCATGATGGGAAGCCTTCAAGTGGAACTTGAGAACGGTGTGCAATTTTTTTTAGGCAGCGGCTTTAGTGACAAACAAAGAAAATCTCCACCTGCAATCGGTGAAACTGTAACTTTCAAACATTACGGCTTTACAAAATACGGCAAACCGAAATTTGCTTCTTTTATGAGAGTGAGAAAAGACTGATGAATATTTTAGTTGTTCGTACGGATAAACTTGGTGATTTTATAACGGCACTGCCAACGATGTATGTACTGAAACATCATAATCCGAAAAATAGAATAGTCGCTTGCGTAGCACCACTCAATAAAGAATTAGCCTTGGCATGTGGATTTATAGATGAGGTGATTGTTGACGATGGAAGTATGCCCGTCTACGAGTTGAGTAAAAAAATAAAAGATGCAAAGATAGATGCGTCGATTACTCTTTTCTCCAACACCAGAGTAGCCCTTGCCCAGTTTTTAGCAAGAATACCGATACGCATAGCCCCAGCCACAAAAATAGCACAGATTTTTTATACACACAAGCTCAAACAAAGACGAAGCGAAGTAAAAATGGCTGAGTTTGAATATAACTTACAGCTTACTAAAACACTTTTCCCTGATATAAATTTAGAGTACAAGAAGCCACTATTAGAATTTTATGATGCAAAAGATAGTTATGGAAACTTTTGCAAAGAGTTCGGCATTGTAAAAGAAGTAATCGCTTTTCACGTCGGCTTTGGAGGCAGCAGCGATGCCAACTGGAATTTAGATGAATATGAGATACTAATAAAAGAAGTTTTAAAACAAGAGAAATATCAAGTTATTCTTACGTTCGGACCTGATGAAGTTGCTTTATGTGCAAAGATGAAAATCAGACTGAAAAATGAAAAAGTAATATTCTATATTTCAAAAAATGGAATAGTTAACTTTGCAAAACTTATAAGTAATTTTAAACTTTTTGTGAGTACTTCAACAGGAACATACCACCTGGCTTCTTTGGTAGGTTGCCCAACTCTGACCTTTTTTGCGGATAGTTTGTTTGCAAGTTCTAAGCGATGGAAAAGTGTTGGGGAAGACGAATTGCAAAAACACTTTATGATTCCACATGCCCAAGACGAACGAAATAAACTTTTCGATAATATTTTAGAAAAGCTGAAAACGACTTAATCATTTTCCTTTTAATCTTCTTTTTATATTAACCATTTTTTCTAGGGACTTTGCCGTATTTACTAAAATCTCAACAGCTTTTTTTTCATCTATATTGGCAAGTTTAGCATATTCTTTTGCAATGATTAGTAGGTCATTATCATCTTTTGCCCAAAATTTATTGAAGTTTTTTAGACCTTCATAAACTGATATTTCTTTAAATTTCATTCTATTGATATCAACTAAGGAAAATTTATATGTATCTTCTTGCTCTGTCACTAAAATATTTCCAAGGGAATAATCCACATGCCAGACACCTTTTTGATGTATCTCGTAAGTGAATTTTGCAAACTGTTTTAAAATCTCTTGAAAATTTTCTACTTTATGGTGAAAAACTTCACGGATTGTAAAATCATAGGGCTCATATACAGAGATAAAATAGCTCTCTGTTAACAGTCCCGAGCAGAAAAACTCAATGATACCAATAGGCTCAGGTGTATTTACGTCTAATTTATTTAGTTTTATAGCGTTGAGGTAGGATTTTTTTGCTTTGCCATCTCTTAAAAATGTATAAGCAACTCTATTTATGGCATGTGGAATCTTAAATGACTTAACTACACATTTTATACCATTTAACTCTATTATTTTTAATTCATTTCTTGCTTTATGGATGCTATTCCCAGACTTATTGAATATATTTTTGATATTCAGTAAATCATTTTCAAAATTTTTATATTTTGGATTTAAAATAAGTTTATGTGACAAAATTGTCCTCTTTATATTTGATATGTTATTATACCATTTTTGTTAGAAGGGATAATTATGAGAGTAGCAGTTATTGTAAGAAGTTTGAAGATAGGTGGAATGGAGAGAGTTGCAGTGAATTTGGCTGAGGCTTTTGCTGATGCCGGGGATGAGTCTCATCTTATATATTTTAAAGATAAAAAAAGAGCTTTTACTCCAAAGGATAGTGTTCATTTTCATCACTTTAATTTAGATAGGACGCTTGACTTAACCCTGATAGGTTTTGTGTTGAAAATTTTTGCAAAACTTTTAAATGCTATTTTTAGAGGTACTTATTTTATATATAGCGGTTTGCTTTTTGCACCTATATTTAAATACAAATTGAATAAACTTGAAAAAGAATATGGAAAATTTGATCTTATAATAATGCGTGGACATGGGACTTTTGAACTTATATGGCCTGTAAAAGATGATAGAGTTGTACAGATGATTGAGAGTGTATTTATAAAACACGGAACGCCTTTAAATAATTTTTATATTAAATGTGTGTATGCCGGTAAAAATTTAGCAGGGGTATCCAGTGGTGTCAAGGAAAAGATAGAAGAAGTTTTACAGCTTACCTCTGTGAAAGCAAAGACTGTTAATATTGTTAATAATCCTCTTGATATAGTAGATATTAGAAAAAAAACAGATGATTACAAGCCAGATATAAATGAAGATTATATTATTAGTGTTGGTCGAATTACACCAAATAAAAATATATCTTTTTTACTTGAAGCATATAAATATGGCAGAGATAATTTAAATTTAAATCTTCCACTTGTTTTAGTCGGAGATGGGCATGATATGCAAAATGTAAAATCAAGCATTAAAGAGCTTCACTTAGAGTCTTATGTTACAGCCTTAGGCTTACTTCAAAATCCATATCCTTGGATTAAAAATGCTAAATTATTTACTTTAACATCAAAAGCTGAAGGTTTGCCAACCGTTGTTCTTGAATCATTGGCGTGTGAAACAAAGATTGTATCTACAAAATCAAAAGGTGGGGTGAGAGATATAATGACAGATGAGTTAACAAATTATTTAGTGGATTTTGATACTAAAGCATTTGCACAAAAAATGATAGAAACAATCAGCGAAACCAAAGAGTGGGATTTTGATAAGTTTACACAAAGATTTCAGCCATCAACAATTGTAAATATATATAAAGAGTTATATTTTAAAGAGGAACATTAATGAATATTTTAATCACGGGTGCCGCAGGCTTTATTGCTTCGCATTTAATTGAAGAGCTTTTAAAAAATGATGAAAATAATATTATTGGAATAGACAACTTTTATAGCGGAACATATGAAAATATAGACTTTATTAGATCTTGTGATAGTAATAATAAGTTTGAATTTATTGAGGCTGATATCAGAGATTATGATTTAATAAATAAAATTATGAAAGAAAATAGTATAAACCAAGTTTATCATTTTGCTGCGATTGTTTCGGTACAAGAGAGTATAAATAACCCACTATTAAGTCATGATGTTAATGTGAGAGGCACTTTAAATATTCTAGAATCTTCAAAAGTGAATAATGTTAAAAGAGTTGTTTTTTCTAGTAGTGCTGCTGTATACGGAGATGAACCTACTTTGCCAAAAAACGAACACTCAGCGATAAAGCCAATATCCCCTTATGGATATGAAAAGTTAATTGCTGAGCAATATATGAACCTTTACAGCGAGTTGTATGGTTTAGAAACTGTTGTCCTGAGATATTTTAATGTTTATGGAGAAAGGCAACTTGCTACAAGTGACTATAGTGGTGTAATATCTATCTTTGATAGTATGTTTAAAAATAATAAAATACCAACTATTTACGGAGATGGAGAACAATATAGAGATTTTATTTATGTTAAAGATATAGCTATTGGAAACATACAAGCTATGAATACTTTAGATATATCAGGTGAAATTTTTTGTTTAGGTACAGGAGAAAGAACATCAATCAATAAATTATTTGATGTTATGAATATTAAATACTCTAAAAAATTTCAAAAAAAATATAAAGATTCTAGAGAGGGTGATATTTTGGAATCAATATGTGACAACAAAAAAGCAGAACAATTCTTAAATATGAAAGAGTTAACTAAATTTGAGAAAAAAATCCTGGTTTTATAGAACTAGAAATCAGTCAATAAATCTATATTTTCACTCTCGACTACATAAAATAGTTCATTTGCCTTTACAGCTCTTTTGTAGTAGCTTTTGTCTTTTCCTGTCACTTTTCTTTTTATCATTTTATTTAAATGCTTTAACGATTTTTTTATTGATATAAATATAAGTGAATCTCTTAAGTCATGTATAGCTTCGAGTGCAAAAAACTTATCTATTTGTAAATCATCATCTAGTTTAAATGAATAGACAGAATCAAAATAAAATTCTTTATTGTTTGGTGGCAGTGTAACAGAAGAGTTTATAGCGCCTATAGGGTACGTTTCACTAAGTTTTAGATGATTTGTATACAAGAGCAGTTTAGGCTTTTTATTACTATTCTTTAGTGCCTCTATAAGCGACAATGTAGTGTATTTATGATCAGGATGACTGTCTATGCTTGGATGTGGAGTTATTATAATGTCAGGTTCAATTTGTTCTATAATATTTTTAATATCATTTAAAAAATGGTTATATGTCGGGTTTACTTTTGAAGGTAAGTTTATAGTAGCGTGTGACACTTTCCTAAATCTGTTCATGTCATTGATTCCATCAACAAATGAAGAAGCTATCTCATTTTGATGCTCACTCATCCATTTTAAGCTTCCACCAAAATATCCCAACGTTAAAGAGTTTTGTATTTTAACATTTCCGAGCAAGGGTACGCATAAAGCATCAAATATTCTTAGTTCAGCTTTTTTGA
Source organism: Helicobacteraceae bacterium (assembly GCA_024635885.1). Taxonomy (GTDB): domain Bacteria; phylum Campylobacterota; class Campylobacteria; order Campylobacterales; family Sulfurimonadaceae; genus Sulfurimonas. Next base: position 5,545 of record JAGXIA010000121.1, read on the forward strand.
GTGATTGTTTTGTTCTATCGTTTTTATAAATATCACAATAGTTGCAAATTCCATGTTCACCGGCAGTTGTTGTGACAATTGTCACATTTTCAGCTGTCTTATAAAGTCCAAAAGCTGCTATTTCCGCATCATCGGCGTGAGGGGCTAATATAAGTATTTTTTCTGATAAATTAATATGGTTTTGATAGCCATAAATAGGGACTTCTCTATTTAAAAGTTTTATATTTTTTAGCTTTAACATTATATTTTGGTCTGCAAGATGTGATATATTTAAATATCTGATACCTTTTGCCCCATATTCGAAATAGTGTTTTACATCTTCTATTTCTATATATGGTTTTAAAAAGTAAGATAAGAGATTAAAAGATATATCTATTTTTGCAAACAGTGAATCATATTCTTTAAATTCTTGACTTAGTTTCAGTAGGTTGTTGCTTAGTTCTGCACTGTCTATTAAATTTTTATCAAGATTGTAAATATAATCTTGCTTTTGATTATATTTGTATTTTTTTGCTCTTTTTATTACTAAAAAAATATAAAATAATGTAAGCAAACCCAATAAGTAAAAATATATCATAAAAACCCCTAAGATTAAAATTATATCAAATGTTTACTGTGGTAGAATTAGCATATGAATATAACAGCAAATATTATAACTTTAAATGAAGAAAAAAATATAGAAAAAGTTATTAAATCAGTTCAAAAAGTTTGTGATGAAGTTCTTGTGATTGACTCTTTAAGTAGTGATAAAACTTGTGAGATAGCAGAATCTTTAGGGGCTACGGTAATCAAGCAGGCTTATCTTGGTGATGGTCCTCAAAAGGCTTTTGGCGCGCCGTTAGCTAAGAATGAGTGGATACTAAGTATAGACGCTGATGAGAGATTAGATGTAAATGCTATAGAGGCTATAAAAAATATTGACTTAGAGAAAACTCCGTATGATGCCTTTTCATTTTCCAGAAAAACATATGTAGGCAAAGCGTTTATAAAACTTTGGTATCCAGATAGAGTTACGAGGCTTTATAAAAGAACAGCATGTGGATTCACAACCGCCGGCGGACATGCGAGGGTAGATACCAATAATGTTAAAGGACTTGAAGCAGATATGCTCCACTACTCTTATTCAGATTATGGTGAGATGATTAAAACAAGTCATAAATTTATAACTCGTGGAGCCAATATAGCTCATGAAAAAGGGAAAAAAGCTTCAGCTTTTGACCCATTTTTACATGGAATAGGAGCTTTGTTTAAAGCGCTGATTTTGAAAGGCGGTGCTTTTCACGGTATCAATGGCTGGAATGTGGCTGTGATATCTGCTTTTAGTTCATACATGAAATATGCTTTGATGTTGGAGATGCAAGAGAATGAATAAGAAAACAGTTTTAGAGCTTTGCATGTCACCAGATTTGGGTGGGCTTGAGCTCTACATGATGAGAGCTGCAAAGGCTTTAAAAGATGACTTTAACGTTGTAAGTATCATCAATGAAAATTCAAAACTAGAACAGTATTACGATGAAAATTATCAATATATAAAAATAAAAAAATCAAGTAATCTTTTTATGTTCGCTGCAGCTAGAGAATTAGCAAAAATTATTGATGCTCGGCATGTGGAAATAATCCATATGCATTGGACAAAAGATATCCCTTTTGTAGTCTTGGCAAAATTTCTCAGCAAATCAAAACCTAAAATAGTGCAAACCAGAAATATGACAATGACTAGGTTTAAAAATGATTTTTACCATAGATTGATGTATAAAAATATTGATTTAATGCTCCCTGTTACTTATCAGGTCAAAGAGCAGTTGGAAACTTTTATACCGGTAGATATCAGACCTAAGATTGAAGTTCTTTACATGGGATCAGATAAGCCGGAGATGCTTAGTGAAAAAGAAGTTCAAAGTCTTAAAACTGAACTTGGATTTCGTGATAATAGTTTTAATATAGGCATGGTTGGTCGAATTAATGAGGCAAAAGGACAACATCTGCTTATAAAAGCAGTTGATGTTTTAGTCAAAAAAGGACTCGATGTCAGCGCATATTTCGTAGGTAATGCTATGCAAGAGTCTTATCTTGATGGGTTAAAACAAGATATCAGAAATAGAAATTTAGAAAATAACATCCATTTTTTAGGCTTTATGAAAAATCCTCACCACTTTTACCAGATATGTGATGCCGTTGTTTTAGCTTCTAAGAGAGAAACATTTGGCTTGGTACTTATAGAAGCTATGCAAGTTGGCACCGCTGTTATCGGTGCCAACAGCGGTGGAGTTGTAGAGATAATTGACGATGGAGAAACAGGGCTTCTTTTTGAGAATCAAAATGCGCAGAGTTTAGCTGAGACTATAGATAAACTTATAGTAAATCCAAAGATGCTTGAAACTATAGCAAATGCAGGTAGACAAAAATGTCAAAAGAAGTTCTCTAATGAGTTGCAATTTATGGAATTATCAAACATATTAAAGGCTCTTTAGTGAAAGTTAGTATAATCATACCAGTATATAAAGACTTAGTTGCTCTTGACCTTATCCTTCAGTCTTTGAGTGAACAAAGTTATAAAGACATAGAAGTCATAATAGCAGAAGACGATAATGCAGATGATACAAAAGAATTTCTTAAAAAATATACTCATCTAAATTTAATACATGTTTTCCACGAAAACTTAGGAAATAGAAAAACTATTATACAAAATAAAGCCGTTTTAAAATCAAGTGGTGAGTATCTTATTTTTATAGATGGAGATGTTATTCCGTATCGGGATTTTATAAAAAACCAACTATTAATAGCTGAAAAAAAAGTAGTACTATCCGGACGACGAGTTAACTTAAATAATAAAATAAGTACAAAGCTCCGTAAAGGAAAAATAAAAGCTTTAACTATAGAAAAGTTTTATCCATTGTTCTCATTATACTTTATGTTTGATAGAAATGTTCGTTATGAACAAGGCTTTATCCTCAATCCTGAAGGATTTATATATAAGACATTTATAAAAAATAGAATACGAAACAGTGAAATTATAGGTTGTAATTTTTCGTGTTATAAAGAAGACTTTATTGCTATAAATGGATTTGATGAATCATATGCTGAGTCTAGAATTGGTGATGATATAGACTTGACTTGGCGTTTTAAAGCAGCTAATTATAAACTGAAATCAAGTAAAAATCTAGCTAATGTATTTCATCTTCATCATTCAAAAATTTCTATATCTAAAGATTGGACTAAAGAGAGAGCATTGTTAAACTATAATAAAGATAGGAATCTGTTTATCTGTGAAGATGGGCTGAGTAAATATAACGAACAAGGGTAATTTTAAATGAATCGTGAGAATCTTAAATTAAGCGTAACTGTAATTACATATAATCAAGAAATTTTTATTGAAGAAACATTAAATAGTATCGTTAACCAAAAATTAGATGTACCTTTTGAAGTAGTTATTGGTGACGATGCTTCTACGGATAGAACGCCAGAGATTATTAAAAAGTATGCAGATAAGTATCCAAATCTAATAAAACCTGTTTTTAGAACAACAAACTTGGGCCATACTGGAAATTATATTGAAACTACAAGGATGGCAATAGGTGAATATATTGCCCATTTAGATGGTGATGATTTAATGCTGGCGGGTAAATTACAAAAACAAGTTGACTTTTTAGATAAACATCCAGAATGTAGTATGGTGCATCATCTTGTTAATTTTATTGACAAAGAGGGTACTCTAATAAGTAAAGCAAAAGCTAGAAAAGGAACAGTTGGCACAATTAATAATATCATTATACGAAATCATATTGTTAATAGTTCTAATATGTACCGAAGTTCTAGTTTAGATGAACATTTTTACAATATTCCTCATTCTTTAATGTTGCATGATAAATTGGCTCATATGATAAAGACTCAGTATGGAAGAGTGTGCCAGATTCCAGAGCATTTGGGTAGTTATCGTGTATATGCTGAATCTATTTTTAAAAGCGGACCTTCTGCTAAGCTTTTTAAAGCACAGTTATACACTGTAGACTATGCAAAATATTTAAAAGGTAGTTCAAAAAGTGCTATTAGAAAAGGTAAAAGTATTCTTTATCTTGCACGAGTTCGCGAACATTATAAAAAGAAGAATTACACACGTGCTAAATATTATTTAAGGCTTGCTAGAGATTTAGTTCCTTATTCTTATGACGCATGTCGGTTTGGAATTAAACTATGGATTAAAGGCTTAGTCTAAATAGAATATCATATATCCTTTGGTGATGCTACTACAAAATATCGAACAGTCACAAATTCTTCAAAAAATATTTGTAAGAATAATTTAAAAAGTCTAAATCTTTTTGTATATCTCATTGCTAAGCCTCGATTGCTGCTGAGTATTTTTATAATATTAAGACCTTCATTTTCAAAAAGATCTATTATATTTTTTTTACAAAAGAATCTTAAGTGAGTTCTATCGAGGATACCGGAATCTTCATATCTGAAATCACCTTGAAAAAATATTTTCTTCATTGTCTTGAATTCGCGGATATTTGGGATACTTGCAATAATCACACCATTGGGTTTTAAATATTTTTTTAGTAGTTGCAAAGTTTTATATGGATTTACTAAATGTTCTAAGACATCACCACATATAATAACATCAAATTGTGAATTTTCAAAAGGCAGAGTTATCGTCTCAATATTTCCAATAATAAAATCTGAAAAAATTTCACTGTCTTGATTGGATTTTTTTATTTCACATAGTTCTACCCCATATACATTATTAGCAAAAGAATTCTCTTTTGCATATAATAATGTATCTCCAGCTCCAGCCCCTATTTCAAGAAGGTTTCCATTTCTGTTACTTAATGGGATTAAGTCCAAAAGTTCTTTTCTTGGCAATTGTTGATAAATATATTCTTCTGTATTCATTAGGGGTTCCTTGTTGTTATTAATACATGAACTTAATTGAGTAGTTCTAAATACTCTTTAGCTTCTCTCTCTGGAGAAAAAGTTAATTTCGCTTTTTCAATATTTTCATTTGCAAGTAATATTTCATTTTCAAGATTATTTACTATATATGAAAGTTTATCTCTTAATCTGTCTACTGAAGCATCCTTAACTAAATGAATATGAAAACCCATCTCTTTAAAGTTTGTGATGGCTGTATTATCAAAAGATAAAATTATTATTCCATGAGCAATGGCTTCCATCATCACATTCCCAAATCCTTCACCTTTGGTCGGAAATATAAAAATATCGTGTTTAGAATACTCGTCATATATATTATTTGTAAATCCACATCGATGGAAAGAGTCTTTATATTCTAAAGTATTTATGAAATTTTCAAACTCATTCTTATATTTATCAGACATGCCGCCATAGCTATCTAGATTAAAGTCTATGTTGTTTTTATATAGAATATCACAAGCAAGTAATGCTTCTTTTAAACCCTTTCCCTGGGTAACTCTTCCTACATGTAAAAGTTGAAGTTTCTCATTTGATTCTTTTTTGTTTGTTGAACACTCTTTTGGCATAGAGGGAATAATTGTAGTGAGTTGCGTTTTTTTGCCAAAAGGCACGATGTAAGAAACATTTTTTGCCAAATGATTTGAAATTGCTACGTGAAATGCTATATTTGAGTATACAAGTTTATGAAAAAAGTCTTTTTTAGGATTTGATTTAGTTGTTCCGTGTCTAACTATTAGGTTTATGTTTAAGCCTAAAAAAGCAAAATAGAGTGATTTGAGTTCAGAAGCACCGACGAATATAACGTTTTTTATATGGTTCTGCTTTATTATTTGTCTAGTTTTAAAAATGATAGATGGACTCAGGTTGGAGCTAAAAGAGATAGTTTCAAATTTGAGATGGCTATAATCAGGATTCATAAGACATTGTTTATGTATAAACTTGTTTTCTTGCATAATCAAAGTTACATCAATATACTCATTAAGTGTTTTAGCCAGCTTAATAGTAGCTAGTTCCATTCCACCACTATTTGGTGACAGACAAATTACAGCAGTTGGGGCTTTTTCATACATATGTTTTTTATCTTGTGAATTCAAATCTATAATTTTCCATCACTATTTTTTAGGACAGATTTAATATCATAAATAACACAATTAGATGTGTTCGTTAAATCTAATTCTTTAAATTCTCTATGTGCTACTGCAAGTATAATCGCGTCATAAGTGTCTAAGTTGATTTCTTCAAAATTTTTAGTTGTAAGGTTATACTCGTCTTGCAATTCTTTATTATTAACCCATGGATCATGTATATCTACCTTACAACCAAACTCTTTAAGTTCATTTATAACATCGACCACTCTGGTATTTCTTATATCAGTACAGTTCTCTTTAAAAGTAATACCAAGAACCAGTATTTTAGATCCTTCTATTTTGTGCCCTTTTTTAATCATGAGCTTAATAACTTGGTTAGCAACGTAGATTCCCATATTATCATTTAATCTGCGTCCTGCAAGAATAATTTCGGGGTTGTATCCAACTTCTTGAGCTTTATGAGTTAAATAATAAGGATCAACACCAATGCAGTGTCCACCTACAAGACCAGGTCGAAATGGCAGAAAATTCCATTTTGTGCTTGCCGCATCTAAGACAGCATTTGTATCAATACCAAGTTTGTTAAAAATGATAGCAAGCTCATTTACAAAAGCAACATTTATATCGCGCTGTGAGTTCTCAATTACTTTCGCTGCTTCTGCAACTTTTATAGAGGGAGCCATGTGCGTGCCAGCAGTAATAATACTTTTATATAAATTATCAACTACTAGAGCTATTTCAGGTGTTGAACCCGAAGTTACTTTTAAAATATTTGTAACAGTATGCGTCTTGTCACCAGGATTGATTCTCTCAGGTGAGTACCCGCAGAAGAAATCTTTGTTAAATTTTAAGCCAGATACTTTTTCCAAGATTGGAACACAGTCCTCTTCCGTGGCACCAGGATAAACAGTTGACTCATAGATTACAATATCATCTTTTTTAAGTATTCTTCCTATAGTCTCACTCGCTTTGATTAGAGGAGTTAAGTCTGGTCTTTTATTTTTATCTATAGGAGTAGGAACCGTAACTATATATATATTGCAGTCTTTTATATCTTCGGCATTTAAACTAAA
>JAGXIA010000122.1 GCA_024635885.1 Helicobacteraceae bacterium
GGTTTTGACAATAGTCTTAAATTTGATTTTAACTTTAAAGAGACCCCTGCAAAACTTCTCCTTGAAGTAAAAGATTTGAGCTTTGGGTATACACCTGAGAAAATCCTGTTTGAGAACATATCATTCACACTTGAAAAAGGTGAGTGCCTTGGAATTATCGGTAAAAATGGTAAAGGTAAATCTACTCTTTTAAATACCATTGCCGGTGAATTAAAGCAGTTAAGCGGAGAGGTAAAATTTCACAGTAGCACTTCATTTGCCCACTTTGGTCAAACAAATATTTCTCATTTAAGTCCTAACAGTACAGTAATGGACGAGATTTATGTAGGAAATCCTCAGCTCTCTGAAGCCAATGTCAGAAGCATCTGCGGCGGGATGATGTTTAGCGGAGACAATGCAAAAAAGAAAATTTCCCTGCTCTCTGGTGGGGAAAAGAGTCGTGTAATGCTCGGACAGATTTTAGCACGTAACGTTAATCTGCTGTTCCTTGATGAGCCGACAAACCATCTTGACATGGATTCTATTGAGGCTCTGACTGTAGCAATTCAGAACTTCAAAGGCTCGGTAATCATTGTAACCCACTCCGAAGAGTTGCTCCGTCGTGTTTGCGACAGACTTATTATTTTTGCAAAAAATGGTGCAGAGTATTTTGACGGCGGATATGATGATTTCTTAGAGAAAATCGGCTGGGAAGAAGAAGAAACTACCGAAAAAGTAAAAGCTCCGCCTAAAGAGAACAACAAAGAAAACAAAAAATTAAAAGCCGAGTTGGTGCGTGAGAGAAATAAACGTACCTCTTCACTCAAGAAAAAAGTTGAGAAACTCGAGAGCAGTATTATGCAACTTGAAGAGCAACTGGAACTTCACCATAAAGAACTTATAGAGGTCTCAAGCACTGGAGACAGTGCTACTTTAATAGATCTTTCAAAACTTGTCTCAGATGAAGAAGCACAGGTTGAGAGCATATTTGAAGAGCTTGAGATTGCACAAACTGAGCTTGATGAAATAAACCAGAGCTATGAGCAAAAAATCGAGGAGTTATCGTGAACAAGGAACTGTATTTTTTACGCTCATCTGAACAAAAAATAGTTAATGACATGGTTCAGTATGCTTATCCTGAAGATGAAGAAAATCATGCTCTCTTCACTGATTTTTATGGTTTGTCGCAAAAAGACTTAGGTTTATATGCTCTAGTAGACAATGAAATAGCAGGTGCTGTCTGGAGTAGAATACTTAAAGATGAAAGTATTCCTGTTATGAGTGTAGCCATTATTCCAAAATTCAAGGAAAAAGATATCGGCTCTTTTATGATGGAGCAATTCTTACAAGAAGCTGGTGAACTCTATGATCAGATTAGTATTGACATAAGTTCAAAACCCGAATCTGAAAAATTTTATGAGAAGTTTGGATTTGAAAGAATTGAAAATCCAAACAAAGTTGTAATGCTTAAAAAGCTGGAGAGAAAAGCGATTATCCGTCCAAGCGATGGGTACGACCCAACTCGCTGGATGGACTAATTTTACGCGTAAGCGCTAAATGATGCAGGGTATGAAGACTTTTCAGCCTCTGCAGTTGGATTAAATAATTTCATTATAGCTGCACTCAAATCTTTAACTGTCATATTTGACGATTCTATTTGAGCCATTTGAGTCATTACGTCTTTTTTTCCCACTGGGTCTAAAGTCTGCATTAAATTTTTTATATCTGATTGCATATCTTCTGGAAGCATTTGGATAGTCTCTCTCATCATTCTAGTAAGAGCACCACCAGTGCCATCCATTTTTTTTGCTTGTGTTTGTTGTTGTATCATACTCGCTGAACTTACATCCATCATAAATCCTTTGTTATTATTATGCTAATATCTAGCAAAAAGTATTCCTCTTACTCTTCAATTCTCAAAATAAATTCCTTTATAGTTTCATTCTCATTTTGAGTTTTCAAAGAAAACCTGCAATTAATATCTTTAATGCCAAGTGTATTGCCAAGATTACGCAACTTTTCTAACATTTTCTCTGCATTAGTCATACTGTCTACAAGAAAAATAAGTAAAAAAGCATTTTCCTGCCATCGAATCCACATATCATCTTGTCTTATATTATTTTTAAAATGGTTGGAAAATGCACTCAAATTATCTTGAGAACTGGATATATTAGAACCATCAGCCAGACTTGCTTCAATTAAAATAGCACCAATTATTTTTTCACTAAAAACTGCTGCATCTTGATAGCTTCGTGAAATCTGTAAAAAATACTTCTTAGCAAACGCACCGCTTTGAACATCCATATTTGCATTATTCTCAATCATAATTCTTTTAATCAGTGTTTGAGTAATATCAGTAAATGTGACGATTTTATAATCTTCTATGCTGCTCTGAATATCAACAGAAAATGCATGTGGTTCATAGTCTGAAGTCATCATACTTACAACACGGTCAATCTCATCTAACTTTAAAATAGCCTCAAACCAATTTTCTTTAGAAGCCATTTTTTCTTTATGAAAATAAGAAGGATGAGGAACAAAGTTATCAACAAACGAGCCAAATTCTGCTTTGTATTGCTCAACTGACGATGTAGAAACGAATCTTTTAAAAGCCTTATTTATTGAAATAGGTTCATCACCCTGAAAAAGAACAATTAAATCTTTTTGAGAGTCTATAACACTCTGAATTAAAGCTAAACTTGTTTTATCATCCATCAACTTTCCCTTATATTTAGGTTTTGTCTTGTTTGAGCAAATTTAATACCAGCTATTTACGACCATGATTCTATCTTTGCATTCAAATCAATATGTGTCAAATAAAGCCTTAAATCAAACTCTATTTGATGATAATTGGGCTCCATATATTCACATAATTTATAAAATGCTTTGTTGTGCTCTTTCTCTTTAAAGTGAGCCAATTCATGTACGACTATCATTCGTAAAAACTCTTCGGGCACATTTTTAAACATAGAGGCAATTCTTATCTCATTACTGGCTTTTAGTTTATTTCCCTGTACTCTTGAAATAAAATGGTGGGTTCCTAATGCGTTGTGAATAACATTTATTTTTCCATCATAGAGGGTTTTACTAAGCGGTGCCGTTCTTTTCATATGTTGATTTTTCAAATCAGTAACATATGAAAAAAGTGCTTTATCATTTTTTATGGCATGTGCAAGCGGATATTTTTTAACTAGATGCGCTTGCAGTTTATTTTGCTCTATTAACTGGTGCACCTGTTTTTTTGTCTGCTCGGGGTAATGGTTGAGATACTTAAGTTCTTTCATTTAGCTTATTGCAAAATCCAAACAGAAAAGTTCTTACCTTTTATTTGGCCATTTGAGAGTTTTTTATGTGCCGCATCTATAGACGAACTCTCTATTGCTACATAACTCTGTCTGTCGTAAATATCAATTTTACCTATTGAACTTCCGGCAATGCCGCCATCACCTGTCAAGGCTCCAAGAAGGTCTCCAGCACGAACTTTATCTTTTTTTCCACCCTCTATAACAAGTGTTACGAAAGGTGGTCTCATCTCAAAGCCCTGCACTTTTTTCAAAATATCAGACTCTTCAAAAAGACGAGTTTCATTTTTATATTCAAGTGCATTTTGAATCTCATAAGTGTTATAAAGAGTCATTGCGAGCCCTTCTTTACCGGCTCGACCTGTTCTTCCGATTCTATGGGTATATGTTTCCTCGCCATGTGGAATGTCGTAGTTCACAACCATCGCCAACTCTTTTATATCAAGTCCGCGGGCTGCTACATCTGTTGCTACTAACACGGGGCAGCTCTTGTTAGCAAACTGAACAAGCACATCGTTTCGTTCATACTGCTCTAAATCCCCATGTATCGCCAAAGCATCAATTTTGCGTTTTTGTAATTGCTCGGCAATCTCTTTTGCTTCTAGCTTTGTGTTAGTAAAAACAATTACATTTTCAGGATTATAGGTACTAAAAATATTTACTAAAGTCTCTAGTTTATTTCCATTTTGAGCTTCATAAAATCTCTCAGTTATTTTGTTAGCTACCTCAGTAGAAACAGTTTTTACACTAATCGCATCTTTTTGAACTCTGTTACTGATTGCTGTTATCTCATCTGTGTAAGTAGCTGAAAAAAGAAGAGTCTGTCTCTCTTTTGGCATGTATTGCAACACTTTGTCAATCTCTTCAATAAAGCCCATATCCAACATTCTGTCAGCTTCATCAAAAACCAAAGTATCTAAATGTTCAAGACTCAAGGTCTTTTTGTCTAAATGCTTTAAAATTCGTCCCGGAGTTCCTACAATTATGTGGGCACCGTGGCGAAGCGAGCCCAGTTGTGGACCAAAAGCAGCACCCCCGCAAAGCGTCAAAATTTTAATATTATGTGCAAATCTAGCAAGAACACGAAGTTCTTTAGCAACCTGGTCAGCCAACTCTCTTGTCGGACAAAGAATCAGGGTCTGCACACGAAACTTTTTAACTTGTAGTTTATGAAGTAATCCTATACCAAAAGCAGCTGTTTTACCGCTTCCTGTCTTTGCCTGTGCTATTACGTCTTTACCCTCTAAAATTAGAGGAAGAGTCTCAGCCTGAACCGGGGTCATCTCTGTATAGCCGATTTCATTTAAATTGTGTAGCATCTCTTTTGAGAGGGGAAGGTTTGAAAAGTCAGTAGTATTCATTAATGTATCTCTTTTACTCGTCCAACTTCACCACTCATGAGACGAACTTTTATACCATGTGGATGATTTGGAGATTTTGTCAGTATGTCGCGTACTATGCCATCAGTTAGCAGACCGCTTTGCTGGTCTTGTTTAAGGACAATAGCTACACTCAAGCCATGCTTTATATTTATTCGTTTTGTACCGTCCATCGTCTACCCTTTTAACTATATGTGTAATTATAGTTAAATAATCTACTATTAGGGCTTTAGGGAATTCTCAAAGCTATTTACACTTTCAATACTATCAAGGATCAAGTTTTTTATCACTATCGGGTCTATTTTATGTTTAAGCGTAAAATCGGTTATTGATTTTGTGTTAAATGACTCAATTTCGCGTACTAAGACATAAAGCTCACCCAAAATGCCCTTATTTTTCAAGAGTGCATCTTTTACCTCATCGGAAATGTGAAGCTTTTCTAAAACATCGGCTAACTCAACGCCAAAGATTGCATCAATCAAAGAGAGTACCCCAACAAAATAGGCTTCTCCAAGTGCATTACTTTTAGCCTTTGGTTCAACTGCTTTTAAAAGTCCTTCCATTAACTCCGTACGACTTTTTGCCATTAAAATCAGAGGTGAAACACCATCACTTTTAGAAACTGATTTTGAATAAACCATAAGCATAAGCCACTGAGAAAGATGTATACGCCCAACAAGAGTTAAAACATGATGTATAGATGAGATTGTGTTTCTAAAGTTAAAATATCCTGAATTTATGAACTGTAAGAGTTGAATAGTAAGTGCATGGTTCTTTTCAAACTCTTTTGTGATCTCATCAATATTTGTATCTTGCATCAGTAAATTATAAAGTTTTAAAATATTGAGTTGAGTAGGGTCATATTTTGCATTTTCCATAATATTCGGTTTAGCTAAAAAATAGCCTTGAAAGAGGTCACATCCGCTACTCTTTGCCAAATCGTAGTAAATATTGTCTTCTATTCTTGTGCCGATTACTTTTATATTATGGCTTTTTAACTCGCCTATGAGGTCTTTTATATTCGAGTGTATTTCTTCTTGAAAATTCACTTTAAAATATGATAGCTCTTTAAGGATAGGTTTGTATTTTTGAAGATGTTCTTCAGTAAGCGTTGTGTCATTAATGCAGAGTATATACTCTTTTGCAAAAAGTTGTTGAACCCTTTCTATAACTCTCTCATTCATTTCAATTGTATCAAGTATTGAAAAAATAAAGAATTCTTTTGGAATAGAAAAAATTATGTCATTCATTAAAAATTTTTGGTCTATTTTCACAAAAGCTTTATGAGTTCCAAGTAAAGCCTGTGTACCGAACTTGTTTAATACGTTATTTATAACTGCAGCACTTGCATAACGGCCATCTGTAATATTGCTTTTTTTATGATTGTCTCTATATAAAATTTCGTAAGCATATAAATCTTCTTTTTTATCAATAATCGGCTGCCTGCCTAAATACACATGTTCCATAACAAAGCTCCTCTGAGTATTTCTACACCTTAATTAATTACATTATTATATACTGTGACTGCAATGAAAAATATTAAACTATTTTTTTAGTATTTATAAAGTTATACATCAAAATAGAAGCAGCAACACCAACATTAAAACTTTTTATGTCCGGCATCATCTCTATTTCAACCAGTTTATCACAGGCATTTTGAACCTCTGTTGAGAGTCCTTTTCCTTCATGTCCCATAAGTAAAACCCACTTTTTAGGAACTTTTACCTCTGATAAAGCTAGAGATTTTTCATTAACTTCCGCTCCAAATACTGTGTAGCCATTAGCTTGCAATTCTTTAATAGTCTCAAAAATATCATGGTAAATATTTATTTTTAATTTGCTGACGTGTCCCATAGAAACTCTTAATGCACGTCTGGAGTAAGGATGGGGAGCTTGCCCCGGTAAAAGATAGGAATGTACTCCGAGTGCTGCTGCACTTCTTGCGATTGAGCCTATATTTTCAGTCGAACTTATAGCGTCGAGCATTATA
>JAGXIA010000028.1 GCA_024635885.1 Helicobacteraceae bacterium
CTTCAAGCATCTGAGTTTAATTATGATATATCTTTAAGTAATGTAGATAAAGAGAGTATTGAGGAGTTGAGAGTTTTAGTTTCAGATGCCAAAGGCACTTCGTCGCCAGAGTTAGAAGAAAAAATCCAAAAAAGTGCAATAAACATAATTTCAAAAGGGCTTACTCTAACAATTGCAGACCTCTCACTTGCTCAAATAGGCATAGACACTGCACAAATGATTGATGGTTTTAGCTTAAAAGCCAAGTTAGATTTAAAAGAGGATGCAGACCTAGCCCAGAAGCTTACAAATTCTCCGGTTATGTTAGTGCAAAACATAGACTTAGACGCTAGGTTAAAATTCTCCAAGGCTCTGTTTAGTCTAATAAACAAGCAAGCACCTATGAGCGTTCTGGCAAATACTTATGCCAAAGAAGAGGGTGAAAACCTTGTTTTTGACATCCAGTTCGTCAAAGGACAGTTAAGTATTAATGGAAAAGCACTTCAATAACTGGGTATAATCACTCTCAAAAAGAGTGGTTATTATTTTATGCGATTAGTACTATTTTTACTTATATTTTTAAATCTTTATTCATCAACACTGCATCTTGCAACTTCTGCAAATCCCTCGAGACTTAACCCACTGCTCGCGACCGACTCAAGCTCATCTGAAATAGCCGGTTTTATATTTAACGGTCTTGTAAAATATGACAAAGATTCCTCTACTATAATAGGAGACTTGGCAAGCGAATTTTGGTATGAAAACAACACAACTTTAATCTTTAAATTAAAAAAAAATGTCTTGTGGCATGATGGAGAAAAATTCACCGCAAAAGATGTGCTATTCACCTACAAAACCTTAATCTCTGCAAATATTTCTTCTCCATACAGTGCAGAGTTTAGATTTGTGCAAAATGTTGAGGCTCTAGATGAATACAGAGTTAAAGTAACGTATAAAAAACCATATTTTAAAGCGCTTGAGACATGGATGATGGGGATCCTTCCCGAACATATTCTCAAAAACGAAAAAAATATGATGAACTCCAGTTTCAATACTAATCCTATCGGCACGGGAGCATATAGATTAGAGCGGCTTGAACATTCGAAAAATATCATTCTAAAAGCAAACGATGATTATTTTGAAGGCGCTCCCAAGATTAAGCGAATATCCTTTCATGTAATAGCAGACCCAATGACAAGGTTCTTGATGCTCAAATCACAAGCCTTAGATGTTGGAAGCATAGAACCTATGCAATTTGAGAGACAATTAAGTGCAGACTTTTTTGATAAATTCAACATCTATGAAGAGATAAGCCATTCATACACATATTTAGGTTTTAACCTAAGACTTGAGAAGTTTAAAAATCCAAAAGTGAGACAAGCTTTGTCATTGGCCATAAACAGAGAAGAATTGGTTGAGATTTTGTTTTTTAAACATGCGAAGGTCTGTACCGGTCCATTTTTGCCAAAAACAAAAGCATTTAACCCAGATGTAAAAGCACCGATTCAAAATGTTAAAGAGGCGAAAAAGCTTTTAAAAGAGGCTGGATATGATGAGAATAATCCTTTTACCTTTGAGATTGTTACCTCGAACTCAAGCCCAATCAGACCGTATGCAGCACAGATATTACAGCACCAACTTAAAAAGGTCGGAGTAGTTGTCACTTTACGTGTTATGGAATGGCAAGCCTTTTTAAATATGGTGGTTTTTCCACATAAATTTGATGCCGTGTTACTGGGCTGGGGCTTATCTCCAACGCCTGACCCTTATATGTTTTGGCATACAGATAACGACAAAAAAGGTGCCTTTAATTTGGTTGGTTACAATAACCCTAAAATGGATAAAATGATTGAAAAATCACAGAGTATCATCGATAGAGAAAAATTGTCCGGCATGTGGAAAGAGATGTTTAAAATGATTGTGGATGATAACCCGTACTTGTTTTTGTATATTCCAAACTCTATAACAACAGTCGATAAAAGAATAAAAAATATAGAGCCAAGCATTAGCGGAATATGGCACAATTACATAAAATGGGAAAAGGCGGAGAAAATACAATGATAATACTTTTTGATTTAGACGGAACACTGATAGATTCAACAGATGCAATTTTAGAGAGTTTTCATCATTCTTTTGATTTTTATAAAGTTGTACGTGCCAGAGATGAAGATATAAAAAAACTTATTGGCTATCCATTAGACATAATGTATGCTGATTTAGGAATTCACAAAGATGAGGTTTGGGACTACGTCGGTACTTATAAAGAACATTATCGTGAGATTTCTACACAAAAAACACTTTTAATAGAGTCTGCAAAAGAAGCCGTCATAAAGGCAAGTAAATTTGCGACACTGGGTATTGTCACAACTAAAACAGGTTTATACTCTCGAGTTTTAATGGAACATTTTGGCTTAATGGATTATTTTGACGTTTTAATAGGTCACGAAGATGTACAAAATCCAAAACCACATGCCGAACCAATCTTAAAAGCGATGCAAGCTTTAGACACTGAAGGTAAAGAAATCTGGATGATTGGAGACACAAAATTAGACTTGATTTCGGCACAAAATGCAGGAGTTAACTCTATAGGGGTGCTGAGCGGCTATGATAATAGAGAAATAATAGAAACTTATACTAAGTTCATATGCGATGATGTACTTGAAGCTGTAGCTCTTCTTGAGGTGAGGAATATATCACACAACAAAGCTTAGTAAACTAATTGATGTAGATAATTCAAGCTACATTTAAGAGCAACTTGCCTAAAATACTGTATATTAGAGTCGAAATTAAATCACTAAAAATTGAAGGAGAATTTATGCTAGAAATTAGATGGCATAGTCGCGCTGGACAAGGTGCTGTAACAGGTGCAAAAGGTTTAGCGGATGTTATTTCTACAACGGGTAAGCATGTACAAGCGTTCGCATTTTACGGATCTGCTAAGCGGGGAGCTGCTATGACTGCATACAATCGTGTTGATGACAAGACGATTATGAATCATGAAAAATATATGGAACCAGATTTTGTTTTTGTAATTGATCCGGCTTTAGTTTATACAACGGACGTTACTATTAACGCTAAAGAAAATACAAAATATATTATTACTACTCATTTAACTAAGGAAGAGCTTGTAGAGTCTCAACCAAAGCTTGAGGGAAAAGAAATTTATACTGTTGATTGTATTAAAATCGCTCAAGAAACTATCGGTCGTCCAATTCCAAATACTCCAATGCTTGGTGCATTTATGAAGATTTCTGGAATGTATGATATTGAGTTTTTTAAAGACAGTATGGTAAGAATTCTTGATAAATTACCTCAAAAAATTATCGATGCAAATATGATCGCAATCCAACGCGCATATGATGAAGTAAAATAAGGAACTAAGAATGGCAAACACAGGTTGGGACGAATTTGAAATCGGAGCGATGCTTCGTACATTTGACGGCAAGATAGATGATATAGCAGGAACTCTTCAAGAGGATCGTGCTTATTCACCAAATAGTTCGTTTGTAGCGAGTGTTGCAGACTGGAGAATTGAAAAACCAATTTTTGCAAAAGATTTTTGTATAGATTGTCAGTTCTGTTGGATTTACTGTCCAGATATGTCAATTATTGCTAGAGATAAAAAAATGATTGGTATAGATATGGATCACTGTAAAGGTTGTGGTATCTGTGTTGAGGTTTGTCCGACAAACCCTAAATCACTTTTAATGTTCGATGAACATTCAGACGAAGAAACAGAGCTAGCACAGTGGCCTGCTAAAGAGGAGAAAAAATAATGGCATTTGATAAAATGGAATTAAAAGATATTGAAGTATGGGATGGTAACTTCGCAGCTGCTCAAGCTTTAAGACAGTGTCAGATTGACGTTGTTGCTGCTTATCCGATTACTCCATCAACTCCGATTGTTGAAGGTTATTCAAAATTCTTGGCGGATGGTTATGTTGAAGGCGAATTTGTAATGGTTGAGTCTGAGCATGCTGCGATGTCAGGATGTATTGGTGCATCAGCTGCCGGTGGTCGTGTTGCTACTGCAACTTCTTCTCAGGGTTTTGCACTTATGGTTGAAACTCTCTATCAAGCTTCGGGTATGCGTTTACCAATAATTTTAAACGTTGTTAACCGCGCACTTGCTGCTCCACTTAATGTTAATGGCGACCATTCAGATATGTATTTGGGTCGTGACAGCGGTTGGATTCAGTTTGATGCTTATTGCCCACAAGATGCTTATGATTTAAACTTTATAGCTTTTAAAGTTGCTGAAGATCATGATGTAAGACTTCCGGCAATGATTCACCAAGATGGTTTCATGACTTCACATACAGCACAAGGTGTTCACACATTAACTGATGATCAAGGTTATGGTTTTATTGGTGATTTCAAACCAATGAATGACATGCTGGATTTTGAACATCCGGTAACTCATGGTGTACAAACTGAAGAAGATTGGCATTTTGAGCATAAAGCTCGTCAACATAATGACCTTATGACTAAAGTTTTTCCTAAAATCCAAGCTGCATTTGATGATTTTGAGAAACTAAGCGGTCGTAAATATAACCTCGTTGAAAGTTACGATATGGACGATGCAGATGTTTGTGTAGTATGTCTGGGTACTTCTGTTGAAACTGCTCGTGAAGTTGCAACAGAGATGAGAGAAAAAGGTATCAAGGCTGGTGTGGTAGGAATTCGTGTAATTCGTCCATTCCCATTCATGGAAATCGCAGAAGCACTTAAAGGTGTTAAAGCAATAGCTGCACTTGACCGTTCATCCCCAAATGGTGCTCCTGGAATGCTTTTTAATGAACTAGCAGGCGCATTGTATAACACTGCTGACAGAGCAATGCTCTCTGGCTATGTTTATGGTCTTGGTGGTCGTGATTTAACTAAGAAACATTTAGTGGACCTTTATACTGAGCTTCAAGCAAATGTTGATGCTGGTAAAGTAACTACACAATTACAACAGTTTATCGGTGTTCGTGGACCGAAACTATCATTTTTATAAGGAGAAAACCATGAGTGAAATGAAAAAAATAAAAAACTTAAAAGAGTTTTCAACATCTGCTGACCGTTTTGAAGGTGCAAACCTTCTTTGCCCTGGTTGTGCTCACTCTATCATTGTTCGTGAAGTTTTAAATGCAACTAATGATGATTTGGTACTTTCGGCATCAACTGGATGTCTTGAAGTTTGTACAGCCGTTTACCCTTATACGTCTTGGGATGCATCTTGGATTCATATCGGTTTTGAAAATGGATCAACTGCTGTTGCAGGCGCTGAAGCAATGTATAATGCACTTAAGAAGAAAGGTCGTCTAAAACAACCTGATCGTAATCCAAAATTTGTATCTTTTGCAGGTGACGGTGCTTCTTACGATATCGGTTTCCAATGGATTTCTGGTTGTATGGAACGTGGTCACAATATGATGCACGTTGTACTTGACAATGAAGTATATGCAAATACTGGTGGACAACGTTCATCATCAACGCCAATTGGTTCAAGTTCAACTACAGCTCCTTCTGGTCGTATTAGCTATGGAGAGAAGAAAAATAAAAAAGACATGGTATCTATCATGGCTGCTCATCAGATTCCATATTCAGCACAAGTTGCTCCGAATAAATGGAAAGATATGGTTAAAAAAATCCAGTACGGTATGCAAGTTGAAGGTCCAGTATTTATTAATGCTGTGTCTCCATGTACAACTGAATGGAAATTTGACCCTAAAGATACAATGTTATTAACAGATTTATCAACTGATTCATTAGTATTCCCACTATATGAAATTATTGATAACCATGAATTAAATATTACTTATCGTCCTAAAAATATTGTGCCTGTTGAAGAGTATTTAGCAGCACAAGGTCGTTTCAAGCACCTTTTTAAAGATGAGTACAAGTACTTAATTAAAGAGTGGCAAGAAAGAGTAGATGCGCAATGGGATTATTTAAACCGCCGCGAAGAAGCTAGAGTTTAATAATTCTAGCTTTACTGCATCTTGCACTGAACTAAGTCACGGCATACTATTAGTATAGCCTTAGACTGAGTTCAGCACAATCTACACCAAATCTAAAATTTTCTGGTTTGGTTTGGTTTTCCACATGCCACAATTATTTTTTAACTTCTTCCCTTCAACAAACATAAATTTAAATAAGATAAAATACACTCAATTATTAAAAGGAAATTATTATGCCATTATTAGATTCATTTACAGTAGACCATACAATTATGCCGGCTCCGGCAGTTCGCAAAGCAAAAGGTATGAAAACTCCACACGGAGATGAAATTACAGTGTTTGACTTGAGATTTGTCAGACCAAACGAAGAGATTCTTTCTCAAGAAGGTATTCATACTTTAGAGCATCTTTTTGCAGGTTTTATGAGAGATCATTTAAACTCTGAGAAAACAGAAATTATAGACCTTTCCCCTATGGGTTGTAGAACTGGTTTTTACATGAGTGTTATTGGCAACCCGAGCGAAGAGAAAGTTGCAGACTCATGGGAAGCAGCTATGAAAGATGTTCTTAATGTTAAAAGCCAAGATGATATTCCTGAACTTAATATATATCAGTGTGGAACATATAAAATGCATTCATTGCAAGATGCAAAAGATATAGCAACTGCAGTTTTACGTAAAGACATTGACATTATGGATAATGATGCACTTGCTTTAGACCTTTCAAAAGTAGACTAATATGTATATTTTAGTGCCAATGGACAGTGAGGCAGTTGATGAGGCTAAAATAACAAAAGTATTTGATGCCAAAATTTGGGCACAAATTCTTATAGAAGAAGGCGAAGTGGTAGAAATTCTTCATAATGAAACATATGATGGTTTTGAGAACTTTTCAGAAGCAGTTGTATTAATTGCAGACTCTGAAAATCCTATGCCTTTTATTGAACTGAGTATGATGCCGCTTGTTGCACACACACAAAGATCAATTGATGAGATTGTTGAAGCCTATCTTTTTAGAGAGCTTCACGACATGGCATACTAGGAAGTTAAAATGGATTTAAAACAGTTTTTAGAACTTTTTAATCCACTTCCCGGCAACCATTACTTAGAAGTTTGTACATCAGTAGATGAAATTACTGAAGAACTTTATAAAATGATGGAAAAAGTAGATGGCGAGCTCTCGCTTGCTATTTATAATAATGAAGAACCCGATGTAGCTACTTCATTTGCACATGCCAAAATACAACACATAAAAAACTTCACACAACCCTTTCGAGCTCTTCCTAGAAACAATGACATAGTCGTATTTAAAGATGTATTTCACTTACATGAAAACCAAAAAGGAATACTTAAAATTGCGTACACAACTCTCGCAAATACAGCAAATATTATTATAATGCAAAAAAAAGGTACTATGAATATCGAAGCCATAAAGGCAATGCTTGAAGAGCTTGAATTTCGTGCTCCAAATGAGATAGATGTCTTAGCCGAGTATGATTTAGTTATAGCAAAAAAAATGCATATGTGGGGTAACGGCTTATAGTGACATCTCAATTTGACAGTAAACTGCACTCTATGGTTCTAAGCGAAGATGGGAGCTACACTGCCTATTCAAAAGAATATGATGAACATTATCACTCCACGAAAGACGGTGCACTTCATGAGTCACTTGTTAAGCATGTTCAGCCGGCTTTTAAAACAAAACAAGACCAGAACGAAATCACAATATTAGACATATGCTATGGTCTGGGTTTTAACACTTTAGCGACACTTTATTACTACAAAAAGAATAATTTAACTTCAAAGCTAAATATTTACTCTCCTGAATTAGATGCTTCACTTGTAAAATCACTTAAAGATTTCACCTATCCAAAAGAGTTTGATGAATTTAAAAACATTATTTTAGAGTTAAGTGAAAATGGCATTTATGATGATGAGCTCTGGCATGTGGAAATATTTTTAGGTGATGCAAGAGAGTACATTCAAACATTTCCACATGCCAAGTTTGACATAGTCTACCAAGATGCATTTTCACCGACTACAAACCCTATTCTTTGGACAAAAGAGTATTTTAGAGACATCAGAAATATTATAAAAAAAGATGGCGTGCTAACAACTTATTCAATTGCGCTGGGAGTGAGACTCGCTTTACATGAGAACGAATTTATACTATATTTGAACAAAGGCGAAAATTTCAGAGATTCAACTGTTGCATCTTTAAGTACACTTGAACAATTTTTATATGTCAATATACAACATAAAATCACCTGCAATCCGCAAGCTAAATCACTTTCAGATAAAGATACCCTTTAATTTTTTAAGTAAATATAATAATTTATTATGTTTACTTAAATTTATGTGGTAGAATGTCCTTAAATAATATATAGGGGCTGAAGAAAATGCAAGAATATGTGTTAAAAAGTGATGACTTTTTAGTTTCACAAACAGATGAAAAAGGTAAAATTATTTTTGCCAATGATGATTTTTGTAAAGTAGCCGGATATACTTTAGAGGAACTCGTTGGTCAACCTCATAGTATTGTCCGTCACAAAGACATGCCCCGTGCAGCTTTTAAAGATTTATGGGAAACAGCGAAAAGCGGAAAAGTCTGGACAGGCTATGTAAAAAATGCTACTAAAAATGGTGGCTTTTACTGGGTATATGCAACGGTGTATCCTATGTATGATGAAGTTACACGTAAACAAACATTCATGTCTTGCAGGCGAAAACCGTCTAAACAAGAAGTTGCTGATGCTGAAGCATTATACAAAACATTAAACTAGGATGACTTTATGAATACACTACAAAAAAATATTATTTTAGCAATTGCATTTGCTTTATTGATAGCATCACTAATTTTTACAGATTCTACCTTGATTCAGATTGTATTGGCGGTTTTAGCCGTTGGTATTGCTATGGCTCTTCAAAATATCTCTACAGGTTCAAACTCGACATTGAAACTAGCTGAAGAGATGAATGAGTTATTGGACTTTAAGAAAAATAAAATCACAGTTAACGAGAAAACAACTAACGAAACTGAAGCTGTTTTAAATAAAGCAATAAATACATATCAAGAATCAATTGTTGAAGATACTAGAGTTGCAGGTGAAATGGTTTTAATTGCTGATAAAGTTACAAAAGGGCATTACACATGTAGAGTAAATGCAGATAGTAAAACACCTTATGTGCACGTACTTAGAAATAGTATGAATAACATGATAAATGCTTCTGAGAAAAATTTAGATAATGCAATTGCTACCCTTAAAAGCTTTTCTGAAGGTTCATTTAAGACAAGAAGCAGTGTAGATGTTGAAGCTAAAATGGCAGAGCTTTTAAATAACATAAACACTCTTGGTCAATCACTTGAAGACATGAAGCAAGAAACAAATGATTCAAATAATCAGATTATAGAGTCATCAAAAACTTTAAATACAACAATAGAAAATATTACAAATACGACTATAGTTGAATTTAAAAATAGTATAAATTCTATTGTTGATCGAATTCATAAAGTGTCAGAAAAAGAGAATGAGATGGTAGATAACCTGCAGTCTCTTGTTCAAAATGCAAATGAAACGAAAACTATTCTGTCAACTATAGGTGATATAGCTGAACAGACAAATCTTTTAGCCCTCAATGCTGCCATAGAAGCAGCACGTGCCGGAGAACATGGTCGTGGATTTGCAGTTGTTGCTGATGAAGTCAGAAAACTGGCTGAACGTACTCAAAAAAGTTTATCAGAGACTACAGCCACTACAAATGTTCTTATTCAGTCTATTTCAGACAGTTCAGATACTTTAAACAAAAATGCGCAGGAAGTTAATGGTATTTCTGATGCTGTTAATGATGTAAGTAGTAAGATGGATGAAATCATTGATACTTTAAACAGCTTGTCTAATTCTTAATTAAATTAAAGCACAGTAGTACATTTTATTCTGTGCTTTAATTTATAACGCACAAGAATTCCTCTCCATACTGTTCAAACTTTTTCTCTCCAACGCCATTTACTTTTAGCATCGAAGCTTTGTCGAAAGGTTTCTCACTCGCCAAATACTTTAAAGTTTTATCACCAAAAATTATGTATGCCGGCACACCTAACTCTTTTGCTAATGTAGCTCTTTTAGTACGCAGCATTTCAAATAGATTTTCATCATACTCAAAGTCTTCTTTTTGTTTGACTTTTTTCTCTTTAGGAGATGAGACTTCAAGTCTTGAAGATTTTATATTTATGCTCATTTGACCTTTTAGTACCTTAATAGCGATATCTGTAAGTTTCAAAACGCTGAATTCTCCGATATGCAAGACTTTTAGCTCTAAAAGACGCTCCAAAACCACAAACCACTCTTTTTTACTTAAGTGTGTTCCTATGTTATATACAGATAATTTCTCGGCGTCGTTTGCTAAAAGTTTTTGCTCTTTTGAACCTCTAAGTACATCAATGATATAGTTCTTTCCAAAACTCTGCTCGGTTTTATAAATAGCACTCAAAATCATCTGGGATTCTTTACTTATATCTTGTCTTGATACATCTGACTGTTGACAGTTGTCACATCTGTCTTTACAGTCCTCAAGCGTATCATCGAAGTACTCTGCGAGCTGTTTATGAAAACAGATCTCACTTGTTGCAAATTTGTATATACCATCTATTTTTGCGTCGAGATGTTCTTTGTACTCTGGGTTTGAAATATCATTTAAAAAGCGTTTTTGCAAGACCATATCCGCAGCATTAAAAAGTAGCAGTGTCTCACTGTCTTCACCGTCACGCCCGGCACGCCCAATCTCTTGGTAGTAGTTTTCCTGGGACTTTGGCAATGATAAATGGGCAACAAAGCGAATATCACTTTTATCAATCCCCATCCCAAAAGCTATAGTGGCAACCATAATATTTACATTATCATTTACAAAAATTTTAAAGTTATTTTCTCTTACATGTTGTGGAAGTCCGGCATGATAAGGGAGTGCTTTATGGCCTTGTAAGTTAAGGTATACACTTACATCTTCAGCTTTTTTGCGAGAACTGACATAGATTATGCCACTCTCGTCTTTATGGCGTGTTAAAAAACTTTGCAGTTGTGCATAGCCGTTTGTAATTCGTCTCTCAGCAGATATAAAAATATTTTTTCGAAATATTTTCCCCTTTAAAACTTTGGGGTCGCGTAGACGAAGTTCTCTGACAATATCATCGGTAACATGATTAGTAGAAGTCGCTGTAAAAGCACAAATAGCTGTATCTGGAAAATTCGCTTTTAGGTTTCCCAAAGCTCTGTAATCGTCTCTAAACTCATGACCCCACTGCGAGATACAGTGCGCTTCATCTACAACAAAAAAGTTTATATTGAGAGTTCTTAAAAGATTAAGAGTCGAGTGTGTATTTAATCTCTCTGGAGAAAGGTAAAGAAATTTCAACTCCCCGTTTCGAGCTTTTTGTATAATCTCTTCTACATCATCACGTGACTGTGCAGATGAAATCATGTCCGCACTGATTTGTTGTGCTTTAAGTGAAGCTATCTGGTCTTGCATAAGTGCAATTAGAGGAGAAACGACTATACTTATGCCATCTTTTATAAGTGTTGGGAGTTGATAAACAAGGGATTTTCCGCCGCCGGTAGGAAGTATCATAAGCAAATCACGATTTTCTAAGACGGTGTCAATGCCATCTTCTTGGAGTGCTCTAAAATCATTATGACCAAAAATATCTTTTAAAACTTTATATTTTGCTTCTTTATTTGGCATGTGGAACTTAATACTGTGCCGTCATAGAATCAACTGCATCCCAAGTGAGAGTATCTGTTTTTGAAGAAGTTTGGTGAGCAATGATGTGAGAGACATATCTGGCAAACATATCTGTTTCAACATTGACTTTTGAACCTTTATGGTAGTTTTTAAAGAGTGTTTCTTTCATAGTATAAGGAATAATGGTGAGTCTAAAAACAGTTCCCTTAACATCATTTACTGTTAAGCTGACTCCGTCTATGGTAATTGAGCCTTTTGGAACTATGAAAGGAATTGATTTTTTGTCAACTTCAATAAAAACATCAAAAGAGTTTCCATTGTTTTTTATATCTTTTATGGTGCCCAGAGTGTCGATGTGCCCTTGTACCACATGCCCTTCAAACCTGTCTCCCATCATCATAGCAGGTTCTATATGAACTTCATTCTTATAATTTTCCATCGCTAAAAGTTTCTGGCTCTCAGGAGAGAGCTCTACACTGAAACCATCGCCTAAAACTTTTACAACAGTTAAACATGCGCCATTAATAGCTATAGAGTCGCCAAGTTTAGCTTTGTGTTTTGCTCGAATACTCAGCGTACTGCCTGAGAGACTTTTGACATTGGCAATTTCTTTTATGAGTCCTGTGAACAAGTGTTTCCTTTAAGTAAATAAGTGTCGATAAAGTTGGATGTAAATAGATTCTAAAAGACTATTTTTCCACCTTCTTGCAAACCTCTGATGATATTTTTCGCTTTTTCATGACCCGCATAAGCAGCTTTTCTACAGTAGTCAAGTGCAGTGTCATTATTCATCTCACAGCCAATACCTTGATCATAAAGAAGACCTAAATTATACAAACCCTCAGCTAGTCCACCATCTGCAGCTTTTTTAAAGCAGATAAAACATCTGTTCTCATCAAGAGGAACTCCATGACCTTCTTTATACAAAGCACCAAGATTATTGAAAGACTCTAAATGTCCGCGTTTTGCTCCTTCTTCGTACCAAAAAGCGGCCTCACTAAAGTTTTGCATACAGCCTAAGCCACGTTCAAGCATAAGAGCCACTTCATACATAGCTGGCGGTACTTCTCTTGTTGCTGCTTCCATATGCAGTTCATGAGCTTTAAACTGGTCGTGTTGCACCCCGCCTATACCGTTTTCATACAAAATTCCAAGATTGAAAAGTGCATACGGTTGTTTAGCCTCTGCCGCTTTTGTGTAAAGCTCTAGAGTCCTAGCATCATCTTTTTGACATCCTTGCTCTTTTTGATGCATGTATGCTAAAGATGTTTGAGCGTCAGCATTGCCTTGCTCAGCTAGTTTAGAATATAGTCTGTGCGCAGTTGTAAAGTCTCCTGCATTGTAGGCATTATGTGCTTCTTGTATCATTATTCAGTCTCCGATTCTGCATTTAGTGCATCACTGTATTGAGCTTTAGCTCTTTTCATTTTCTGTTCTTATAGGTTGTCTAAAAGTAATTTTATTGCCTTTAGCCGCAGCTTTGGCTTTTCTTATTTTTTCGATTAAATCAGCTTTTGTACTGAGGCGATTTTCTCTAGTATCATGCTCAGAACTACCGTCAATTTTCTCATCATATTCTATGATTTCGGGTACGTAATCTTCAAATAAGTCTTTGCTAGATGCTTGTTTTTTTTTACTCATCTTAAAAACCTTGATTAATTTAATATATATTATGCAAATGATACTCAAAAATGATAAAATTCGCCTAAAGAAAATCGAACACTCTTTTATTATTAGAGTAAATAGAAAGAACCGAGTTTAGGAAAAAATTTATGAATTATGATGTAATTGTTGTAGGTGGCGGTCATGCCGGTGTAGAAGCGGCTCTCGCCTCGGCACGAATGGGTAATAAAACTTTGATGATATCGATGCTCGCCGAAAATGTGGGTGCTACAAGTTGTAACCCAGCTGTCGGTGGTTTAGCTAAAGGGCATTTAGTCCGTGAACTTGATGCACTTGGCGGAGAAATGGGACTGATAACTGATGCAGCGGGTATACAGTTTCGCATACTTAATCAAACAAAAGGTCCGGCTGTTCGTGGAAGTCGTGCTCAAATTGATATGGATAAATATCGTGTAATAGCCAGAAATACAGTTTTAAATACCAAAAATTTGGATCTTGCTCAAGAGATGGTTGAGAGCTTGATTATAGAGGGAGAAACTGTTACTGGTGTTAAAACAGACCTTCTTAATGAATACAGTGCCAAAAAAGTAATTATTACAAGCGGAACATTTTTAAAAGGCATTATTCACATCGGTGAAGTTCAGCAAATTGGCGGTCGTTTTGGTGAGCAGACAAGTATTGGACTGAGTGATTCATTGAGAGATGATTGTGGTTTAACAATTGGACGATTAAAGACAGGAACATGTGCAAGAATTGACAGTTCTTCTATAGACTTTTCAGTTATGGAAGAGCAGGGTGGTGACGCGCTTCCTAACCCTTTTAGTTTTCGTACAAATCGCGAAGAATTCAGAACCACAAAGAAACAACTTCCTTGCTATATTGCATACACAAATGAAGATACTCACTCTATTATCTCATCAAATTTTTACAGAGCTCCACTCTTTACAGGTCAGATAGCAGGCAAAAGCCCTCGATACTGCCCGAGTATTGAAGACAAAGTAAGTAAATTTGCAGACAAAGACAGACACCACCTTTTCATTGAACCACAAACTATGGACAATACAGAGTGTTATATAAATGGTATGAGCACATCACTTCCACCAGAAGTGCAACGACAGATGATTCACTCTGTTCTTGGGATGGAAAATGCGAAGATTGTTCGTTATGGTTATGCCATAGAATATGATTTTGTAGACCCAAGAGAGCTTAAACACTCTTTGGAGACTAAAAAAATAAAAGGTCTTTATTTAGCTGGTCAGATAAATGGAACAACTGGTTACGAAGAAGCAGCTGCACAGGGAATTATGGCAGGAATCAATGCCTCCCTTTCTTTGCAAGGCAAAGAGCCTTTAATTCTTAGACGTGATGAAGCTTACATAGGTGTATTAATAGATGATTTAGTTACAAAAGGTACGAATGAGCCTTACAGAATGTTTACTTCTCGTGCAGAATACAGACTTCTTCTTCGTGAAGAATCAGCTGACACAAGATTAGGTCATTACGGACATGCCTTAGGTCTTATTGATGATGCAACTTATGAAAAAATTAAACTCAAAGATAAACAAATAAAAGCAGGAGCACTACTCTTGGAAGAGACAAAATATACTCCAAATAAAGAGTTTATTGCCTTTCTTGAGAGTATGGATGAGGTGGCTATAAAAGACATCTCTACTGCGCAGCAGTTAATCGCGAGAAAGAGTTTTGATATTGATAAAATGATTAAACTACTACCGGAATTGGACATTTATGATGAGTACATAAAAGAAGAGATTTTAGTAGAAGGTAAATACGCACGCTATATTGAAAAACAGAGTGAAGAGATTGAGAGAATGAAAAAGTATCTTAAAATTGCTATTCCTGCAGATTTTGATTTTAAAATCGTTAGCGGACTTAGTAGAGAGATAGTTGAAAAACTAGAGTCTTTTAACCCTCCTACTCTCCAAGCGGCACTGGGAATCAGCGGAATAACTCCGGCAGCTATAGAAATACTGCACATATATATAAAAATCGCAAAGAGAAATAGCTAGATGAGAACTTTTTATTACGTCCATACGGGTCATAGAATCGGTTTAGACAGATTTAGAAGAGCGGCAACTATTATCCGCTCATTAGGTGACTTAGACATTACACTGCTTTGTTCAGACTTTCGCATAGCTCAAATTGCAAGAGACTTTGGAGTAGAAAAAAGTGTAGGTCTGGATGTAGTTAGAAACATACCGCAAATATCACATCATGGCGATCAGCTTATTTTTGATTCAGAAGAAGCTAACCCAATAATGCTTGATGATATGAGAAAATATTTCTCTACTTTTATAAGAGTGAGTGATTCTATAGAAGATAAAAAAGAGGAAGATGAACTTCTTATTTCGCCATACCTGCAAGGCGATGGCATTTGTAAAGCTTACGCAGTAGATGACTCTTTTTTTACACAAACTCCAAAAACTATAAAAATGTCTTATTTTTTCGGTGATGACGATTATGAAAAAGATTTAGAGAAAAATTTAGCTTTTCTTGATGGACTGGAACCAGATTTACAGTTAGGCTTTTACTATTTTTTAGATTACGAAGAGAATTTAAAAAAACTGTTTAAAAATTATCACGAATTTGAAGATTATGAAGATACTATTAAAAAAACAGAGATATTAATTACAGCATCACCTCAGGCGGTTTTAGAAAGTCTGGCATGTGGAAGTAAGCCTATCTATATTCAAAGAGAAGATTATACTACTGACTTTATTCCTCTTTTTGAGAGCTTAAATATCCCAATTATAAAGAATTATGATAAAAGTCACTTAAATGTGATATTAAAAACAATAGCTAACCATCAGTATTACAAAATGGAACAAAGCAGTGATAAAATATCTAAATTTATAAAAGAAAACTTAAATTCATAGTTAATTAAAACTTCTTTATATATAATAATCATAAATTTCACAATAAGTGGGCGAACATGGAAGAAAACAGCCGTAGAGGTTTTATGGGTAAAGCATTTGGTGCTGTTGCAGCAGTTGGTGCTGTAGGTTCACTAGTTGCTATGAAAAGGACTTGGGATCCTCTTCCAAGCGTTAAAGCAGCTGGTTTTACTACTCTTGATATGTCAAAATATGAAGAGGGTGTTATGGTGACTGAAAAATGGAGAGGTAAACCCATCTTTGTTTTAAAGAAAACACTAGCAATAATGGCAGAAGAAAAAGACAAACCAGAAGCGCAAGCTAGAAATATTAAAGTTGGTGATGCTAATTTTATGATTGCTATCGGTCTTTGTACACACTTAGGTTGTATTCCGGCATTTAGAAACGATTTAAATGATTTTAAATGTGCTTGTCATGGTGGAGAATTTACTGCATCTGGCTTAGTACAAAAAGCGCCTCCTCCAAGAGGGCTTGATATTCCTCCGTTCAAGATTAATGGTAATAAATTAGTTCTTGGTGAAGTTGGTCCTGAGTGGCAAACTATGAAAGATAATGGCGTTACACTATAAATAAGGGGAGGATAAATGGCACATTTTACAAAAGCAACTAGTGTTAAAGATTGGTTAAACCAACGATTAGCAATTGAAAAAGTTGAAAAGGTAATGGCATCTGAGTATTGGATTCCAAAAAATATTAACTTCTTGTGGGCGATGGGTATGATACTTGTTGTTACATTCGTATTACTACTTGTCTCTGGTATATTCTTATTAATGTATTACATACCAACAGTAGACGAAGCATTCAACAGTGTAAACTATACGATTATGAGAGAAGTTAATTTTGGCTGGTTATGGAGACATATTCATGGTGTAGCTGCATCTGTAGTATTCTTAATCATATACATTCACATGTTTACAGGCATATACTACGGTTCTTACAAGAAAGGTCGCGAGATGATCTGGATCTCTGGAATGCTTTTATTTATTGCATTTTCAACTGAAGCATTTTCAGGGTATATGTTACCATGGGGACAAATGTCTTACTGGGCTGGAATGGTTATTACTAATCTATTTGCTGGCGGTTCTTTGCATGCAGATTTCTTAGTTGAGTGGATTCGTGGAGATTATGTTCCTGCACAGGCATTCTTAGGTCGTTTCTTTATGTTGCACGTTCTTCTTGTACCAATAGCAATCATGGCTTTAATTGGGCTTCATTTTGCAGCTCTTAGAATTCCACATGTTAATAACCAAGATGGCGAAGATGTTGATTTTGACGCAGAGTCTAAAAAATATTTAGCCGGTGATAAAGCTGGTTCTAAAGTTATGAGATTTGGAAATGACTTTATGTCTAAAGATATGATGGTAGTGGGGATTTTCTTAATCTTTTTCTTCTATTTAGTATTTTACAACTATGGTTTTGCAATGGATCCTGTAAACTTTGACCCTGCTGATGGTCTTAAAACACCTACGCATATCTACCCTGAGTGGTATTTCTTATGGTCTTATGAGATTCTTCGTCCATTCAATATTGATCTTGGCTTAGTATTATTTGGATTTGCTCAAGTTATTTTTGTTTTCTTACCTTTCCTTGATAGAAGCCCGAATGCTGTTCCTGCAAACCGTCGCGGTATGATGTTTAAAATTTGGTTTTGGTTAATGCTTTGTAATATGATTGTTCTTACTGCTATGGGTAAACTACCACCAGAAGGCGTATTTACTACAATTGGTTTAGTTGCGGCGATTGTATTTATTGCTCAATGGTTAGCACTTCCAATAATTACATCGATGGAAAAAAAGGTATAAGAATGAAAAATAAAGAACCAATAATATTAGCTATAGTAGTTTTCTTTACACTTGTAACATATTTTCTTGTAGAACCTTTCGCTCACTCTCAAATGCATAAACATGTAGAGAGTGACGGTTTTGCTTATGCTGATCTTCCTGCTTCAGAGAAAAAAGGCGATGCGATTCATGGTCAGGAACTTGTAATGGGGGCTGGGGCTTGTGTCGGATGCCACTCAATAGAAGTAGCAAATGTGCCGGCTGTAATGGAGCCCCAAATGGCTGCAGCAAGTTATGGTGTGAATCCACCAGATTTGAGCAATGCAGGCGCTGTTTATGATGCTAAATTTTTAGCTAATCTCATTAAAAATCCTGCACATGCACTTAAAGTTGAACACAAGTTTGATGCAGACAAAGGTCAAATGCACCCAATGGTACCTTTTTACGGTGCTGGCGGTGATATAGACCAGGAAGTTGCTGATATGGTAGCTTATTTACAGTCTATTGCTGTAAAACCTGTAGAAGTTACACCAACAATGGCATTTGAAAATGCTTGTGGAAGATGTCATGCAGTTAGTTATGAAAACTGGACTCCAATGGGTACTAAGCCAAGCTTTAAAGATAAAAAAGATTCTTTAGCATTTGATATAAAAGTATTAGAATATGAAGATTCACTCAAAGCTTACATGGGTAAAATACCACCAGATTTAAGTATGTATATCCGTTCTCGAGGGGAACATTACATAAGCACGCTTATTGAAAATCCTCAAAATCAACTTGAAGGAACAGCTATGCCACGTGTTGGTGTAACTGCAGAATCTGCGGAAAAAGTTATAGAATACTTAAAAAATTCTGGAGACACGAAAAGACATGAGAGAGAAGAAATAGGAACGAATGTAATGATTTATATCGTTATATTTGCAATCTTTGCTTTTCTTTGGAAAAAACAAGTTTGGAGAGACTTACACTAACTTTTTTTTTCTTGTTCCCACGGTTTGCGTGGGAACATATGTATATCGATAAAATTAAAATTCTCTCAAACAAATTTCTGATATAATCCTTACATGAGATTCAGAGACATAAAAAAACAATCACACAACAACACTCAAACTAAAAAGCAAGACTCAGCTGTTATTTATGCTAGTTATATAGATAAAATAAAAGCATTGATTACTGATATATTTATGATATATGGGCCTATA
Source organism: Helicobacteraceae bacterium (assembly GCA_024635885.1). Taxonomy (GTDB): domain Bacteria; phylum Campylobacterota; class Campylobacteria; order Campylobacterales; family Sulfurimonadaceae; genus Sulfurimonas. Next base: position 19,175 of record JAGXIA010000028.1, read on the forward strand.
CTTTACGTTATGGCTTATGGTGTTATGAATGGAAAAGATGATTTTCAGTCGTCTCAATTAGCGCCGCTTATAGGAGTGACACTTTACGGTCTTGTATATGCCATGTTTCTTTCAAAGTTTGGTCAAACTCCGGGTAAAAAAGCCTACAACATCAAAGTTGTTGATTTTAAGACACATAAAAATATATCTTTCTTTAGAGCGCTATTTCGTTTTGTTGCATTTTTATTTTCAGCAACTATCGTTATTGGCCTACTAGTTCCACTTTTTAGAAAAGACAAACGATCACTTCATGATTTACTGGCTTCTACAGCTGTAATCTCCATCAAATCTTAAAATTTCTCCTCATAATTTAGCTTGGGTTGGTTTAGACTATAGGTTCGAAACAAATAACAATATTTTAAAGAAAAAGTTCCTTATTTTAGCAATAGATAAACTTTGATTTTACTTCTACAAGATATAATACATTATAAAATAAATAATAATTACTGCACAATCTTGTTAAGTACTACCTTACGCAAGATGCACAAGAGCCTGAGCAAAAGTGTGAAACAGCTATAGAAAATAAAGTGGACAAAGAGAGTGAGACTAGCTTTAGTTATATAAGAGATGAAGAATAATTTTTTAATTTACATATTTTAAGTCAACATTTTTTTATTTCCACAAGATATAATACCTTTATTATTAAGATTACCAATAGAATTAAGCATAAAAGAGTGCGAGCTAAAAAATGAGGACAATTAATGCTAATTGATAGCTACGATAGAGTAGTTGATTACCTTCGGGTGTCAGTTACAGAGAGATGTAATTTCAGGTGTCAGTACTGTATGCCTGAAAAACCTTTTTCTTGGGTTCCAAAAGAGAATTTATTATCATTTGAAGAACTATTTGAATTTATGAAGATAGCCATAGACGAAGGTGTTAAAAAGATTCGAATTACCGGTGGAGAGCCACTGCTTAGAGAAGACTTAGATAAATTCATAAAAATGATATACGATTATAAACCCAGTGTAGATTTAGCCATGACAACAAATGCCTTTCTTCTTAAGGGAACTGCACAAATGTTAAAAGATGCTGGACTTCAGCGTATAAACGTTTCTATAGATACACTAAAACCAGAAGTAGCTCTTGCCATTGCCGGAAAAGATGTTTTAAAAAATGTACTCGAAGGTGTTGATGAAGCTTTGAAAGTCGGTTTAAAAGTTAAAGCAAATATGGTCCCTATGAAGGGTATGAACGCAGACGAGATTATAGATGTTTTAGAGTATTGTAAAGAACGTAATATGAGCGTACGCTTTATAGAGTATATGGAAAATGCACATGCCAAAGCAGATATAAGCGGAATGAAATCTGATGAACTTTTAGAGATTTTAAGAACTAAATATAGTTTTGAAGACAATGGCTTTGACGGTTCATCACCATCACACTACTATACTATGGATGATGGTTATAAATTTGGAATCATTGAGCCGTATGAAGATGATTTTTGTAAAAAATGTAACCGTATCAGACTCACAGCAGAAGGAAATCTGATTCCTTGTCTTTATTTTGATGAGGCTATGAGCATTCGTGAATCTATCAGAAAAGGCGATATCAAAGGGGCTGCTTTAGTACTAAAAGAAGTTGTTAGAACTAAACCAGAAAAAAATCGTTGGGGTGGTGAAGATGGAGAAATTTCATCACGTGCATTTTATGAGACGGGTGGCTGATGTTATACCTTGTAGAACATTTTTACTCCATCCAAGGTGAGGGAAGATACACAGGTGTACCATCACTTTTTTTTCGTTTTGGCGGTTGTAACATGAAGTGTGAAGGCTTCGGCTGTGAGGAAAAAGCATCGGATGGAACTGTTGTTTTAGGCTGTGATACAGTTTATGCAGTAAATAAAGAACATTTTTCACAAAACTGGATCCCGATAAAAAACGCACAAGAACTTTTAAATATTTTAGAACTTTATGAACTTCCACATGCCGTAGATATAGTTCTTACTGGCGGTGAACCGCTTATTTATGCCAATGATGAAATATTTGTAAAGTTTTTGAATGTCCTACATGAAAATGGGCATCAAATTACTTTTGAGACGAACGGATCTTTGGATATAGATTTTGAAAAATACCCTATTTACAAAAAGTGCATATTCGCACTTTCAGTGAAGTTGTCTAACTCAAATGAACCTTTTTCAAAAAGAGTTCGAGGCAATGTTATTTATAATATTGCATCAAATGCAAAAGAAGCTTTTTTCAAATTCAGTATAGATGCAGAGTCCATAGACCTAGGCTTAGAAGAAGAAATAGAGAGTATAATTATTCACTCTGCTAAAACAAAAGTCTATTGTATGCCCCTCGGCGGCTCAAAAGAGGAAGTAGAACGAAATACAGAACCGCTTATTGAGTTTTGTAAGTCCAAAGGCTACAACTTCAGCGATAGGCTTCATATACGTATTTGGGACCAAAACAAAGGAGTTTAATCATGATTATAAGAAAACTGTTTAAATTTGAAAATGCCCATATTGTTCGAGGATGCTCAAGCATAAAATGTAAGCAGTCTTTGCATGGACATTCATATAAAGTAGAACTTCTTTTTGAGTCTAATTTTTTAGATAAGGGACAGATGGTCTTTGATTTTGGGCTTATGAAACAAAATATGAAAGCTTTAGTTGAAAGTTTTGATCACGCGATTGCTCTTTGGAATGCAGATGACAAAGAATATGTGAATGACATGAAAAAACACTCCGCTAGATGGGTAGAACTTCCAGTTTCTCCATCTGCCGAACAGTTCAGCAGAGTCATATTTGTTATGATAGATAATCTTTTAAAGTTAACAACTACTGTAAACGGCGAAAAAGAAGTAAGTCTTCACAGCGTGATAGTCCATGAAACAGAGACCGGCTATGCACAAGGCTTTAAAGAAGATGCTTATTCTAAAAATATGGGCAGAATTGACTTAGATAAAATTATTTTTTCTGATGCTGTTATAAATGAGTGGGCAGACTCCCAACTGTGGGAGAAAATAAAAAAAGGGGCGATGTTCATTAACCCTAAAGAGGTTTAGTAACTAAATCAACGCTCTCTTTAGAAGTAAAACTAAACTTTGTAGAAATAATTTTCACACAAGTTCCACATGCCAAGAAATCACAAGCTTCATCAATCATAATATAAGAATTTGAAGTTGCAAGTGGTGAAACCATACCTGGTGAAAATTTGTCACAAGGTGTAAAATACTCTCCATCAAAGTAGCCGGGAACTAAAGTTCTTCTTCCGGCTCTTAGTTTATAATCTTCTTTCATTTTTGCTGTTATGGTGTTTAAGTATTTTGAGGTGTCACCGCTTAATGCCCAGACTATACTGCTTCCAAAAAGTTCAAAGTTTAATGCCGCAGCTAATGGATTTCCCGGAAGATTTAAAACAAAGGTATTTCCCATACGACCAAAAGTTGTAGGTTTGCCGGGTTTTATCTCTATTTTTTCAAAAAATATTTCATAATCAAAGGCACCAAATGCCTCTTTTGTAAAGTCAGCATCACCGACACTGACTCCGCCGCTTGTGATGATTAAATCACAATCTTGCGCGCTTTTTATATGTTCCCTAATATCTTCAAGAGTGTCACTAGCTGTACCGATAAACTCTACCTCACATCCAAGTTCTTGTGCTCTTGCAAAAAAAGTAGGTGTATTTGTATTATAAAGTTGAAAAGGCTCAACATTTTCAAAGTGCATTTTCAACTCATTTCCAGAGGCGAAAAGAGCAACTTTTGGCTTTTTATATACTTTTATATGGCTAATGCCTTGAGAAGTTAGCAGGGTAATTTGATGAGCATTCAGTTTATCACCACTTTTTAAAAGTAAGTCCCCACTTTTAATATCTTCACCCGACATTCGGATATGTCTGGAAATAACTAAATTTTGGGGAAGTTTTACGCCATTTTCACACTCTGTTATATCTTCAATAGGGACAATACATTGTGTCCCAAACGGAATTTTTGCACCTGTCATAATTTTAATAGCAAATCCACATGCCAACTCTTCATCGGAGTTGTCTCCTGCAAAAATGGTATGATTGACTTGTACACAGGCATCTGAATCTGAAACTTTTACAGCATAGCCATCCATGGCTGAGTTGTCGTATGGAGGTAAGTTGTGAGTAGCTATAACATCTTTGGCTAATACATAGCCCAAAGCCTGTTCAATCGGTAATATTTTTATAGACCTGGTTGACACATTTTTATAAATTAAATCTAATGCTTCTTCTACGGTAACAGCCATTTTTGCCTCTTGTAAGATAGTTATTGTAAAATTTCGTTATGAATAAAATGTATGATACGAGTATTGTAACACATATTATTTTCTTAAGGTATTAAAAATACTAGATATCCCCATACACGATTAGACCTATTCAATACTTCAAAACTTCTTATATTATTAAATTAATATTAACAATCGTCTTTAAATTATGTAATTGGTATTAGACTTGAATTATCTAGAATGATTTTAAGTATTCTAAGAGAAGCTAGATTTATAATTTTATCATTCTGTTATACATTATCTAGTCGTGAGCTTCACAAACTTTCAGAATTTGTATTCATTCATTAGAACGGATCATACATTCATATTATCTACGTTTAAAAACGTCTCAAAAGGACAAATCAAATGAAAACATTCAAACAATACTCAAATTTAGCAATTATCTCTATGCTTTTTATGCTGACAATTTTTGCAGCAGGTTGTGGCAGTGACAATACAACAAATCCACCTCAAAATAGCATCTCTCTCTCCGGTACAGCTGTTGATGGATACATCAGTGGAGCTACAGTATGTTTAGATGTAGATAGCAGTGGCATCTGTGAAAGTACAGAACCAACAACAACTACAGCTGCAGATGGTTCATTTAGTTTTACTAATGTGGAAGTAGCAGACAATCTTCTTTTTCCTGTAATAGTTTCTGGTGGAATTGATACTGCTACCAATAAGTTATTTATTGGTGAAATCAAGAATATCATAAATAGTGCGACTATAACAGCAGATGCACAACTGAATGTAACCCCATTAACAGACCTCATAGCAGTCTCTTTTCTTCAATCAACTATTAAGAGTGTAGAAACTTTCAATAACTCTAAAACAGAGATAGCAGATGTATTTGGCATCTCAGAAGCAGATGTAACAGCAGACCCTATGACAAATGTATTTGTATTTGCAAAGTCACAAGAGGTTCAGCAGATAAAAGCACTGATAGAAATAACAGCTAGCAAGGCTAAAGATAATCATCTTAGCGCAGCAGAAAAACTTGTGTTACAGAATGCAATAAAAGAAGCACTTGTAACTCAAATAAAGGCAACTATAGGTACAAATCTTGAGATAGATAAAGTACTGGCTGAAGTCGAAAGCAAATCCAGTATAACAATTCCTGACAATGAAAAAATATTTGTTGCGGCAGAAGTTGCAAAAGTCCAAACTACACTTGATTTAGCAACAAGTTCTACAACTACAGATAAGCTAAATGAACTCCAAACTGGATTAGAAGCAGAGCTGATAGTGGCAGTTACATCAATTAATGATGCTCTTGCTGAGGAAACTATTACAGTTGTAGATATTAGTGATAGTGCTCAACTGATAACTCAAGGTGAGACAATTAAAGCGGATACTATCACACCTACAGTAACATCGATGGAACCTAATACTAATGCTACGAATGTGTCAATCAATAAGAACATCAGTGTCCTCTTTAATGAATCACTTACTCCTTCAACAGTAAATACAACTACTTTTAGCTTAGCTACTACAAGCGGTGCTACAGCTGTTGATGGTACAGTGAGTTATTCTGGCAACACTATAGTTTTCAATCCTATTGTAAATCTTAGCGCAGGGACTGAATATACGGCGACAATCACTACTGATGTTAAAGATTTAGCCGGTAATGCTTTAGCAGTTGCTAAAGTTTGGAGTTTTACAACAGGAACCATAGAGGACACTGTTGCACCTACAGTGACATCGATGGTACCTAATTCTAATGCTACAAATGTGTCTACTGACAGAAGTGTCAGTGTACTCTTTAGTGAATCACTTAACCCTTCAACAGTGAAGACAACTACTGTTAGCTTAGCTACTACAATCGGAGCTACAGCTGTTGATGGTACAGTTAGTTATTCTGGCAACACTATAGTCTTCAATCCTATTGTAAATCTTAGTGCAGGGACTGAATATACTGCGACAATTACGACTGGAGTTAAGGACTTAGCTGGAAATGCTTTAGCAGTTGCTAAGGTTTGGAGTTTTACAACAGCATCAGCGCCTATAGTGCCTCCCCCACCTCCTTCAGCATCAGGTCCATCTCCTGTAAATCTAGGCACAGCGGGAAATTTCGTAATCCTTGCTAAAACGGCAGTATCAACCACAGGTGCTACTGCAATAACAGGCGATGTAGGCGTTAGTCCGGCTGCTCAAACTTATGTAACGGGATTTTCTGAGACTCTTGACAGTACTACTACATTTGCAACATCACCTTTAGTGACAGGAAAGATATATGCGGCAGATATGACATCTCCAACTTCATCCAACCTAACCACGGCGGTCAGCAATATGGAAACTGCATACACAGATGCAGCAGGGAGAACAACGCCTGATTATACTGAATTAGGTGCAGGTGATGTGAGCGGTAAGACTCTTGCTCCAGGTCTTTATAAATGGGGTACAGGTGTTTTAATAACAGATGTAGGTGTAACTATTTCGGGTAGTGCAACTGACACCTGGATCTTTCAGATAGCAGGAGACCTAACTGTGAACAATGGTGCAATTGTAACCTTAGCCGGTGGTGCATTAGCTAAAAACATCTTCTGGCAAGTTGCGGGAGGCACAGGCGTATCCCTTGGAACAACATCACAGTTTAAAGGTGTAGTATTGGCACAAAAAGGCATTGTTGTAAATACTGGCGCAACAGTCAACGGCAGACTCTTAGCACAGACAGCAGTTACCTTAAACGCCAACGCTGTTACACAGCCTTAATTAAAACTAGATAGTCTACAAAAAAACAGACTTTCTCTGAAGGCTCTTCTTTAGAGTGACTCGCAAGTAATTTCTGCAAATAGTTCCACGCTCCTTTGTGGGACTATATACCTCTTTATAACCCCTATTACCAAAATGTAATAAAGTTTTACTATAATAACAATCTAATAAAAAAAGGTAATTTTAATGCAAAATAAAAACAGAAGAAATGCGTTCTCACTTATAGAGTTAATGATAGTTATAGTCATCTTGGGGCTTTTAGCAGCTATGGTTATGCCGAGTCTTACAGGTAAAGGAGAAGAGGCTAAAAGAAATTTGGTTTGTGTTCAGATGAAAAGTATTTATAATGGTGCTTTAGATATGTTTAAAATTAACAACAGTACGTACCCAACAACTGCTGAAGGTCTTGAGGCTTTAGTGAAAAACCCGGATGTTGAGAAATATTCAAACTATTCATCAAGCGGATATTTTAAAGATTCTAAACTACCAAAAGATTCTTGGGGTAATAACTTCATATATCTAAACAACGATGGGACTGTTGAGCTTATCTCTTTAGGGGCAGACAAAAAAGAGGGTGGAGCAGATGAAGGCTTAGATATCAAAATGAGTGAGTGTAAATAGACATTGAAAAAAGCCTTTTCTCTGATTGAATTAATGATAGTTATTATGATAATTGGAGTTGTCTATACTCTAGCAATTACTAACTTTACAAAACTGAGTGATGATAGCTCAAAACTTACTCTCTCAAATCTTAAAGAGTATCTGACTCGAATTCCACATGCCAAGAGTGCTAAGCTTTTTTGTTTAGATGATTGTTCGGAGTGTGATGTTATTGTTGACGGAGAGAAGCTTGAAACAATTGAAGATTTTTTAGATGAGAGTGTCTTGGTCTATCATTATAACTTTTCATATGGCTTTATGGAAGCCCAAAAAGAGGTTTATTTTAATAGTGATGACGTTGAAGAGGATGTTTGTTTTTCTTATGAAGTAGACAAAAACGGGGTGGGTAATCAGGTGTTGATAGAGTTTAAAGAGAAGTTTTATGATATGTCAACATACCTTAGCAAAACGGCGGTATATAATTCTATGCAAGATGCAGTTGAGGCAAGAAAAATTTTGGCAAGAGAAGTTAAGCGATGATTTTTAAATTCAAAGGCATAAACAGTGATGGAAAAAAAGTAAGTGATAAAATAGATGCTACTTCTTTTAGTGAGGTAAAAAGCAAGTTAAAAGCAAAAAATATTATTTATACGAGCATTACAGAAAACTCAGCATCTTTGTTTGACAACTTAACATTTACTAGAAAATATAAAATACCTGCAAAAGAGCTTTCTGCACTCTCTCGTGAATTATCTATGTATATTCGCTCTGGCATTACAATAGTCTCTGCATTAAAAGTTATACAGCCACATTATGAAAAAAATAAGAAAATAAAACTCTTTTTAGCAACAGTAAGTACGTATCTTGACGAGGGGAAAGATTTTTATACAGCACTTGAGACTCAAAGTGTAGTGGCTCTGCCTGAATTCTTTAAGCACTCCATAAAAGTAAGTGAGAGCGGCGGTATACTAGATGAAGTCCTGCTAGAACTTTCAAGGTTTTTAAAAGAGCAAGACAGTATAAACAAAGAGATTAAAGGGGCCTTTGCTTACCCGACTTTTATGATAGTAGTTTCTCTGCTTATGATAGCATTTATGCTCACCTTTGTTGTGCCGCAAATAACCGGAATTTTTGAGAGCATGGATCAAAAACTTCCAACTCCGACCATTGTAGTAATCGCCCTGGGTGAATTTTTTAGTAATAATTTCACAAGCATTCTTGCCGGTATTTTTATATTTGTAGCAGCTTTTGTATTTTTAATGAAAAAGAGTTATAGATTTTCTTACGCAGTGCATAAGCTACTATTAAGACTTCCTCTTTTTGGAGATATTATACAAAAGAGCGAATTGGCAAGATTCTCTTATATGGCCTCTTTACTCTCCCGTTCGGGAGTGCCTTTTGTTCAAACAATCAACCTCAGTGCGAACATCTTAAATAATTTGGTTTTAAAAGAGCTTTTTGTAGGAGCTTCAAAAAAAGTTGTTGAGGGCGAACTACTTTCTCATGCACTCAATGAAGCAAAAACCAAAATTGATTATACTTTTGTGCAGTCTATCGCTCTTGGCGAAGAAACATCTCAGCTTGAAAACGTACTTACAAACATGTCAGAGTTGTATTTTGAGGAGAACCGTGACAAGATTTCCACACTTTTAACTTTACTTGAACCTGCACTTATGCTTTTTGTAGGGGGAAGCATAGGTTTTATAGTTGCCGCTATGCTTCTTCCAATATTTTCGATGAGTATTAGCTAAGTGTTACATAAAAAAGCCATTGCACTTTTAATAACTGTTCTTTTTATTATGGCTATAACTATTAGCGTAGGCCTTGGCTTAAAGTATGTTAAAAATGCTTCCAATAGTGTTAATAGCGAGCAGTATATGCTGCAAAGTTCTGTAGTTGTAAATGATGTGTTAAAAATGTTAAAAAATTCTGCAGCCTTAGATCAGATAAATTCTGCTGATGGTTTAGCTCTTTTTTTAGAAGAATCATCATTTATACCATTTCAGAGTAATGGAATTAAAGTGCTTATTGAAATTAGCAGTGCCAGAGCTAAAATAAATCCAAATACTCTTTTAGATCAAGATCGTTTAAATGCTTTTAAAAGTTTTTTGATAACTAACAGAGTCAACCCTGAATACGCTTCTATGCTGTCGGATGTAATGAGCGGAATTAAAGAAGATATGTCATATAATACAGATATTTTTACTAAAAAACCATACCTGTTTCGAGACTATATAGCTTCACAAGAGCATTTACTTGAAATAAATGATGCTTATATAAAAAAATATCATGATAATAGTTTGAAAAATATAGATATGCAAGAGTTGTTTTATATTTCTAAAGATAAAAACACTACTATTGATTTAAAACATGCTACTCCTTTAGCCTGGGAGTTAATGCTTGGCTGTGATGAAAACAGAGCAACTCTATTAAGTGCTAATGGCGTTGCAATTAATAGTTTGGATGAATTAGCTTTGAGTGATGAAGAAAAAAAAGCACTGCAAATATTTCAAACAAGCTTTTATGAACCGTATATAGATGTAAAGCTGGAAATTATACAAAAAGATGTAAGTGTTAACATCAGATTTGAGTACAATATAAAATTAAAGAAAGGGTCCAATTTTGTTTTCGAAGTTTAACAAGCATATTGATACAATATTTTTAGACCCTCATTCAGAGAGTTTTGAAACAAAAGAGAGTGTAAATATTATATTGTCACCTTCTCTGTATTGGGTAAAGAAAGTTTCTCTTCCTGTTAAATATTTAAGAGATGCAAAGAGCCTTTTGCCATCACTGTTTGAAGATATACTCCCCGATGGAGTCTATAGCTACAGCGCATACAAAAAAGGCGATGTTTTTTTTATATTTGCCTATGAGGATAAGTTAATACTAAATACCTTGAACTCTAAAGGGATTTCACCAACACAGGTTCATCATGTTTATTTTGCCCAGAGTGAACTCTCAGATATAGACAGTGCTGTTAAAATAAATGCTACTCAAAGCATGTATCTTAAAGAAGAAATGCTTTTAGTGGTGCCATCTGCTTGGCTAGAAGAGAGCGCAGAACTAGATATACGCCAAATTATTCTTTCAAAAAATTATATAACACTTAAACAGTTTGGTCATATTATTAACGATAAAGCTATTTATACAATAGCTACAATTTTTATTTTTCTGATTGCTATTGTTGCGGTAGAGTACTTTATAACTGAGTATAAAGTATCACAAACAAGCCAACTCAAAGATAAACTGTTTGAGCAGTATGGTCTTAAATCAACGATGATGCAAAACCGCTCAATACTAAAAGAATATAAAGACGTACATAGTGTTCAAACAAAGCTAAGAGAGTATATATCATCTATCTTAGCGTTAAAGCTAGAAAATAAAGAAAAATTAACACTGCTTAGTTTAAAAAGGAAAAGTCTTATAGCAGAGTTTAGTGAAGTGAAAAAAGGAAATGAAATTAATTTTGAAAAACTGTTTAAAAGTAAAAATATGAAATATAAGGCAAGATTTAAAGAGACTACTTGGCATGTGGAAATAGAACTGTGAATCGTATAAACCCACTCCATATTGCCGGCTTACTCATTGTCATTTTAATCTTTTTTATGATAAAACTGAGTAGTGCAAAAGATGAGTTAAGCCATACTAAAGAGCTTTATCAAGAGACATTGTCCTTATCAACTCAGTTAAATGGCTTGAAAGAGGTATATTCAAATAAGAGTGAAATTCAAAAATCATTAAATATATTACTAAAAAATCGAGCTTTAACATCTTCAAATATAAAGCAAAATATTTCAACATCAAGTATGGTTTTAAGTTCTGAGAGTATGGATAAAACTGCTCTGAATTTTTTAATGGGCAAACTTTTGAATGGTTCTTACAATATCTTTTCATTAAAAATAAAAAGGTTAAGTGAGAAAAATGCTAGCTTGGAAGTGGAAATAAAATGGTAAGAATATTAAAACTGCTCGGATACACCTTATTTTTTATTTTGGCATTGATTTACTTTATGCCAAAAGTAAGTCTTTACCATTATGCAGAACAAAAGCTTGCAGAAAATAAAATAATTTTTTCAAATGAAAGTGCTGTTGATAATGGATTCTCACTAAAATTAAGTAATGTAAATGTTTCATATAGCGAAATTCAGAGTGCCACAGTAAAAAATATAGATATAAAAATGTTGCTATTATATAACTCACTTAGTGTAGAAAATATTAAATTATCAGAAATGGCTTCTTCATTTGTCCCTTTGCATATAAAAACGCTAGATATTAAATATACAATCTTAAATCCTGTTACGATAATCGCAAATGCCAGTGGTGAGTTTGGTGAAGCGAATGCCAGGTTAAATATTTTAGATAAAAATGTCACTATACTTTTAACCCCATCTGAATTAATGTTAAATAAATACAAAAACACACTGCAAAGTTTGAGAAAAAACCAGAGTGGGGAGTATGAATATGTCAAAACTTTCTAACTCTTATATGCTTAAGGTATTAACAAAACTATTAATTCTTCTGGCAATCGCAAAATGTATATCTTTAGCCATTTGGTGGTTTTCACCCAGTGATGGGGTAGAACTTCAATTTGATGATAACTATAATCCAAACTATCAGAGAGTTGATTTTAGTAATATGTTAGAAACTGATTTAAGTATAAAAAATGGTGCGACTACTAGCTCTGTTACATCCTCTAATAGTGTCAGTATAAAAAATATGATTTTAAAAGGACTTTATGGTGAAGGTTCAAGCGGTTTTGCTATAGTGGCTTTAAAATCTTCTCCTCAAAAAACATCCATAGTCTCTGTCGGTGATGAATTTTCTGGCTACATTTTAAAAACAATTTTAAGCAGTAGTGTTATTTTTACTAAAGCTCTCAAAGAGTATGTTTTAGAAATGGATCAGACAAGAGTCTTAAGTCCATCACTGATTACAGAGGTGAAAGATTCTATGGAACCAGTTGGTGTTTCTCGTAAAGATATAAATTTCTATGCCAACAATCCAAAGCAGATTTGGAAAGATATTGCTATTTCTGAAGTTAAAGACGGCAATGAAATAAAAGGTTTTAAAGTAAATGGCATTAATGAAAAATCCAAAATGTATGAGCTTGGCTTAAAAAAAGATGATGTCATAGTAGAAGTAAATAATGTAAGACTTAAGTCATACAAAGATGCTATAGATATTTATAAAAATATAGGGAACATAACTAGTATGCAGATAGTCATACTTAGAAATAACACGCAAATGGAGTTGGTATATGATATTAATTAAAAAAATGTTTAAAATAGTGGTTTTACTGTTTTTGGTAACAACAATAATCGGTGCTGCTGATGGTCTGCCTTCATCTGCAAAGAGAGTGAATATAAATTTTTCAAATTTAGATATTAATGATTTTATAAAGTTAACATCAAAGATTACAAATAAAAATATTTTGATAAATAATAAGATTAATGGAACGGTTGACTTTGTGAGTACAACACCGGTATATGAGGATGAACTAATAGGCATTTTAGTGTCAGTATTAGAATCTAAAGGTTTCACACTTATAGAAAAAAATTCTATTTATGAGATAGTCCGTTCTACCGAAGCAGCACAGCATAATGCAAAAGTAATTAAACAGGGCAAAAAGCTTGATGGTTCACTGATGGTAACGCAGTCCATAAAAATAAAAGGTGAGAATGTAGATATAGTAGCTGCAAAAATTCGTTATCTTATTTCTGCAACTGCAAAACTTATGACCATGAAAGAGAGTAATATTTTACTTCTTACTGACTACCCTGAAAATATAGAGACAATTAAACAGGTTATTAAAGATATTGATACTAACAATGAAGCCATAGTCAGAATTTTACCAATAAAATTTACTGAAATAAAAAAACTCCAGTCAAGGCTTGTTGACATTTCAAAGTCCTTATTTAATGAAAATGTAGCTTCTCAGGCTGTTAAAATTGTATTAGATGAAAATATAAATGCTCTTATAGTTGTTGGAAATAAAGTGAATGTTGATAAAGTAGAGCGTCTGGTTCAAAAATTAGATATAGAGTCAAATGTAAGCAACACAGTAAATATTTTTGAACTTAAAAATTCTGATGCAAAATCGGTCTTAGCCAGTTTAAC
>JAGXIA010000029.1 GCA_024635885.1 Helicobacteraceae bacterium
ACCATTGTATGCACCGAGCACCATTCCTATAGCAATAGAGCGAGAAGCGTTATCTCCACCGACCATTGTATTTGCCTGAAGAGCTCTTTTTAAGCTATCTTCTTTGTCTGCATATTTTAGTATAAAATAGACAGCACCGGGGAGTGTTCCCTCAGTTGGACTGGCTTTTCCAACTTTAATAGGCTCACTGCGACCTACATCCCAGAGTTTAGCCATACTAGTAAGTGCCAAATCATCACTGAATTTTTCTTTATGAAGCTCACTGTTTTCATCTGACTCTTCTTGAAACTTTGCGATAGCCTGAGCTACTTTTGCTTCAATAAATCCACCCATCTGTACAGCAACATCTTCTATAGCACTGCTTGGTGTTGCCCCGTTAATTACTCTATGTGTAACACGGGCAAAAAATTCTCCTCCATATAGTGCTTCAGCACTTTTATGGGTAAACATAGCTTTTCGTGCAACATCGACAAGCTCTTCTTCTGTATCGTAATAAGCATGAGCCGCCACATGACGGATGGCCATTGCATTTGAGATACCACCTAAACGTTCAACGGGCATACCCTGCCTTACTTGAGCATAAGTCTCTTTGGTCATAGTACAAATCCAAGAGCCCCAGCCATTCTCTAAACGGTTCATCCAATGAGGAATCATATTTTCAACACTGAATGGTCTTACTTCATCACTAACTTTAGCCAAATACTCCAAAACTAAAATATTGTAATCACCATAGTCTGTAGTTCCACCGGCTTTTTTTCCAGGATGGTAATTTCTCTCGCCCCAGCCTATTCCATGAGTTTGACCACCCATCATTTCACCTGGAGACATAAACTTTTCTATTGGCTTATCTCCATATGCCTTATAAATCTTTTGAGCATCATATTCGTAGTGAGAACCCAGGCATAGTGCATCACCGACTATTGATGCAAAAAATGCACCTTTTATTCTGTTTTGTTTTGTTGAATTATTCATATCTACCTAATTTTTCTTTGATTCTAACTAAGTAAAATTCAAATTAAATATATATTTTATAAAAAATTTCTTTTTAATATATCATTAAACTTATTAAGTTCAAGTGTCATGTCTAAATCACCTTTATATATATCATTAACAGAATAGGTCTCAAGCGGTTTCGCACCACAGAACTGAAATGTTTTATGAGTAGCGATATTTGCTTCATCTAAAGATAAGCCATCAAAAAACCCATCTTTATTTGAGAACTCACTTAAAGGACAGTTATAGGTTAGGCTTAACATGTATTTTGTAGACTTCATAAGTCCTCCACTGCCATATTTTTTAGTAGCATCTGCTCCGCTTCTTCCATCACTTTCATAAGTAACAGTATGAATACCCGAAGAAAAAACTTCATCTATATATTTTTTTGTAATCCAAGGAACTCCCATCCAGTAAACAGGGTGTTGCAGTAAAATATAATCAGCCCAGCCAAATTTTTCAACTTCTTCTTTTATATCATAATCACTTTCAACTACACTATGTCTCAAGTTAAAACCATTTTTTAAAAAAAACTCACTTGCCGTTTCTATGTATAGTTGTGTTAACTTACCTTCTGCTATTTGATCATATTTCTGGTGTCCATTTATGATTAAAATATTTTTCATTATTTATCCTTTTATGCTTTTTCTAATATTTCTACAATGGTATCTTTTGAGTACAAGTCACCCAAACCAAACATTTTTGCTGATTCACTTGCATTTTGGGCTAAAGCATTTATGCCGCTTCTAGGAATATCAGCATCTTTTAAACTTACAGGAGACCCTATTTTAGCAAACCAACTTTCAAGTTTTTCTATTCCTTTAGCTGATTCCTCTTCATTGAAAATTTCTTTTGCAAATCTTTTAAATTGTAGAGGATTTTTATTTTCATACCATTTCATCCAAGCTGGTATAACAATAGAAAGACCGGCTCCATGTGGAATGTTGTATATGGCTGATAAAGAGTGTTCAATCATATGATTAGGATAGCTTCCACCCTCAGTTCCTGCAGGAGTAAGTCCATTTAAGGCTTGAATAGCAACCCATGCAAACTCTGCTCTTGCATTATAATCACTTGGGTTTTGCAATAACACTTCAGTTGTCTCCATAACTGTTTTAATAATTGACTCAACAATTCGAGAGTTAAAATTTGGATGTAGCGAAGCTGTAAAATATACTTCAATACTATGAGCAATAATATCAACAGCTGAATAAGCCAGATAATCTTTACTCACAGTTGTCATGAGCTCAGGATTTATTACTGAAACTACAGGATTGACTAAAACAGAAGATATTGAGTATTTCTGCGAAGTTTTATCATTTATTACAACAGAATTACCATTCATCTCACTAGCGGTTGCTGAGAGCGTCATAACTGTAAAGACAGGAAGAGCTTCAGTAATTTTAGCCTTTTGGATAAAAAAGTCCCAAACATCACCATCGTACTTTGCTCCAACAGCAATAGCTTTGGCAGAGTCAGCAACACTACCTCCACCGACACCAAGAACAGCTTGAATATTATTTTCTTTAACTATTTTAATGCCCTCATTCACCTTGCTTAATAAAGGGTTACTAACTACACCCGATAACTCTTCATACTCTATAGCATTAGCATTTAAAGAATCAATAATTCGATTATACAGACCATTTTTTTTGATACTTCCAGTTCCATATACCAATAAAATATTTTTAATATTGTTCTCTTTTATATATTGACCGATATTATTCTCTTTTTCTTTACCAAACTCAATTTTTGTTGGATTATAATATGTAAAATCATTCATGTTACTATTTCCTTATGTGATTAAATTTAATAAATTATATACTTAATGAACTTAAATATCCCTTACGATACTTTAGGTAAGTAATGGAGTTTAATTTATATTATGCTACAATTACAGTATAAGGAATAAAATGTATTTTGTAAACGACAAAGAATTCAAGTGCTCTGTTGGAGTCACTCTGGATATTTTTAATGATAAGTGGAAACTTAGTATTATCTGGCATTTGCTCGACAATGATAAAAGATTTAAAGAGCTGCATCAAGAGATTTCTGAGATAACTCAAAAAACTTTAACTGTAAAACTAAGAGAGCTAGAGAGTAAAAATATTATTCACAGAGAAGTATTTCCAGAAGTTCCACCAAAGGTTGTGTATTCACTTACGCCTATTGGAAAAAAACTTAGACCGGTACTAGAGAGCATGTTTAAGTGGGGAATCGAGTATGTCGAAGAGTTTGGTACTATAAATGGAGAAAACGCTTGTGAAATAGGTAAGTTTAATACATAATAGAAAACGTTGCAAAAGATGCAACGCTCTATTTTTTATGTAAAGCAAGCTCTTTTTTCAGATATTCACCTGTATAGGAACCTGTCTTTTCATAATTCTCCGCTAGTTCTTCAGGTGTGCCCTCAGCAATAATAAGACCACCTCCTGAACCACCTTCTGGTCCCATATCTATGACATAATCTGCATTTTTAATCATGTCGAGATTATGTTCAATAATAAGCATACTGTTGCCTAATTCTACAAACTTATGAAGTACATTTGTAAGTCTGTCAACATCTGCAAAGTGAAGACCTGTTGTCGGTTCATCTAAAATATAGAGTGTTTTGCCTGTGTCTTTTCGGCTTAACTCTTTGCTTAGTTTTATACGCTGTGCCTCTCCACCTGAAAGCGTTACAGCATTTTGCCCAAGAGAGATATAGCCCAGTCCAACATCAACAATAGTCTTTAGTTTTAAATGTATTTTAGGAATAGGTTTAAAAAATTCAAATGCTTCATCGACGCTCATATTTAAAACATCTGATATAGTTTTACCTTTGTAAAAGACCTCTAAAGTTTGCTGATTGTATCGTGTTCCGTGACATGTGTCACACTTGACCATAATATCTGGTAAAAAGTGCATCTCAATCTTAATCTGCCCCTCACCCTGACACTTCTCACATCTTCCACCCTTAACATTAAAGCTAAATCTTGAAGTAGTATAACCACGTATCTGTGATTCTTTTGTTTGAGAAAATAGATCTCTAATCTCATCCATTACACCAGTGTAAGTTGCCGGATTAGACCTTGGCGTTCTCCCTATTGGGCTTTGGTCAAGATAAATCACTTTATCCACATGCTCTAAACCAGTTATCTCAACACCTGCCACTTTATTCACTTTTCTGGCATGGTTTAGTAGTTCTCTTGCAGTCGGTAGAAGCGTTTGAAGCATAAGTGAACTCTTACCGCTTCCACTTACTCCTGTAATACATACAAAGTTATTAAGAGGAATTTTTGCACTTAAATTAGTAATATTGTTAAGAGTTACGTTTTTTATCTCTATATATTTATCTTGAGCGCGTCTATAAAAATATTCTATCTTTTTTCTGCCATACAAATAATCAGCAGTGAGCGTTTTAGCTTTTTTCAGCTTGTCCAGCGTACCACTAAAAACAACTTCTCCTCCAAATTTTCCAGCACTAGGACCAATATCTACAATATAATCAGCATTTTCTATAGTCTCTTTGTCGTGCTCAACAACTATAACACTGTTGCCTTTTTCTTGCAAATTTCTCAGTGTTCTGATCAGTTTCATTGTGTCTCTCTCATGCAGACCAATGCTTGGTTCATCTAAAACATATAAGACCCCTGTTAAACCACTGCCAATTTGCGAAGCTATACGAATTCTCTGAGCTTCACCCCCGCTAATAGTTCTGGCATCGCGACCCAAAGTAATGTACCCAAGTCCAACATCAAATAAAAAGTATAGTCTTTCTCTTATTTCATTTAAAATAGGTTGTGATATCTGTTTATCCTGGTCATTCATAGAAGTGAAATTATTCTCATCTTTAAACCATTCGTAGGTTTTGTTAATAGGCATATCTAAAAGTTCGGCGACACCTCTTCCCCCTACTTTTACGGCCAAAGATTCTTGTTTTAATCTGTGTGCATCACAAATATTACAAACTTTTTCACTCATATAATCAGCTAATTCTTTTTCATCTTTGAACATGTCATAAGCTATTCTAACTATGCCTGGCCACATTCTTTTTACAGTATGATTTTTCCACATAAAAGGAATTTCTTCAATTCCTCCGTGTAAAATGGCCTTTTTCTGATGCTCTGGCAGTTCTGAATACGGCACGGTTATGTCTATGTCATTTGCACTACAAAAACCTTTTAAAAATGTAAAATAATAGCCTTTATTAAAGCCATAGACTATTTTAACAGCACCTTTTTCTACACTTAAGTCTTGGTCAATAATCTTATCATGGTCAAGAGAGTAGCGAAGACCTAGACCATCACACTCTGTACATGCACCTTTTGGTGAATTAAACGAGAATGAAAGAGGCTCTAATGGATCAAAACTTATCTTACAGTCAAAACAGGCATTATGCTCACTATAATGTATTTGAGATACCTTAAGTCCAAGTTCTTCGTGATTTAGTATATCTATCTCTAACTCACCGTAACTCTCTTTTAGAGCCTTCTCCACATCTGCCGCTATTCTCTCTTTATTCTCAGTTTTTACAACAACTCTGTCAATGACCACTTTAATGGTATGTTTTTTGGTTTTACTTAGCTCTATTTCTTCATCAAGTCGAACCATTACTCCATCTATCATAGCTCTTACATAACCTTTATGTACTAAAGATTCTATTAAATCAGCATAGGCACCTTTATTCTCACGAACAAGAGGAGCCATTAAAACAAGCTTTGCACCTTCTGGAAGTTTTGCGACTTCTCCGATGATATCCGATGCACTCATTTGAGAAATTATTTTTCCACATTTATGGCAGTGCTGGACTCCAACACGAGCATAAAGAAGTCTAAAATAATCATATATTTCTGTAATAGTTCCTACTGTTGAGCGAGGATTTTTAGAAGTTGTTTTTTGATCGATTGCAATAGCCGGAGTCAGTCCTTCTATCTTATCAACATCCGGTTTTCCAACACGGTCTAAAAATTGTCTAGCATAAGAAGACAGAGATTCCATATAACGTCTTTGACCCTCAGCATAAAGAGTATCAAAAGCTAGAGTAGATTTACCGCTTCCACTTAAACCTGTAAAAACAACTAATTCATTTTTTGGAATTGTTAAATTTATATTTTTTAAATTATTTTCTCTTGCGCCCATTATTTTAATTACATCTTTTTTTATCATTTACACCTCTATAAAAATATTCTTTGAACTAAATATATAACTATTATCATATAAAATATGGTTAAT
Organism: Helicobacteraceae bacterium; assembly: GCA_024635885.1. Classification (GTDB taxonomy): domain Bacteria; phylum Campylobacterota; class Campylobacteria; order Campylobacterales; family Sulfurimonadaceae; genus Sulfurimonas. The sequence goes on from JAGXIA010000029.1 coordinate 6,208, forward strand.
AATCTTTTTAGTAAAACTTCATTCACTTTCTCTTTTAACATTATTCCTATATAAACACCAACTAAAGATGCCAAACCAATAATAATTCCACTCTCAAAATCCACATGCCCAAGTGCTGCATGCGAAATTAAACCTGCAACAGATGAAAATACAACGAAGAACAAGCCGGCTGAAACAGCTTTTTTAAGTGGTACACGTAAAAAACCAACCAAAATAGGAACAAGAATAATACTTCCGCCGACACCGATTGTCATACTTACAGCACCAAGTAAAAAACCAATAAGAAAAAGAATAACATTGTTTACTTCTTTTTGATCTTTATGCTCTTTTGTCTTAAAAAAAAGTCGCAATAATGCAAAAGTTGCAAAACTTAAAAAAACAATTTCTAGAGTTTTGTCATCAAAACTTGCCGCAATTAAACCACTTAAAAGTGAACCAATGAAACCGCCAATTCCTATGACAACAATCATTGCTATATCTAATGTACCTTTTTTATTGTTCAGATAGCTTCCATAAACAGAACTGAAAACCATTTGGATTACAGAAATACCGATAGCAATCTTAGTCTCAAAGCCAAGTATTAAAAGGAGAGGAACCAAGATTGTTCCTCCTCCAATACCAAAAAAACCAGAGAGAGTACCGACGGCACAACCCAATAACATAAGTTCAATCATCAAATAACCAATAACTTTTTCCGAATTGTACTCAAATATGCCTTTGTAGTTCTTATATATTTAATTAATGCTTACTATTTAATTTTATTTTGATATATGATAAAGTATAATGAAAAATATATTAAAGGGTGATAACAATGCTAAGTACCATAGTAAAAGCTTCCGAAAATTTCTGTATTCATCAGATTCGTCTTGAGTGTACTGTAAATACAAAAATCTCCAAAAAGAGAACACTTATTGCTTATATAGACATAGATGCTCAGGTAGGTCGAAAATATAGAGTTTATATTGCAGCGCAAGCGAGTTTCATACAAAGAGTTTCAAAACTTTTTTTAGAAGAAGATGAAAGTGATGAGGAAACTTTAATAGATATGGCATTAGAAACAACAAATCTTATTGTGGGCAGTGCCAAAGTTATCGCTGAAGAAGAAAATATAAACCCTTATACTATAAGCACTCCACACTTTATTAAAATAGATACGTTTGATTTTGAATATGACGACGCAAAAGTAATAAATGTTGAAAATGATGAAATGATTATTGCCATCAAGGAACTAAGTTGAATAAAAAAAATAAAACTCATTATGGTCATATAGAACCTCCCTATGATATGAATAAAGAGTTGTCATGGATGAACTATTCTGGTCTTTTAGATATGGAAGTAGAATTCATTGCTGATCTAGGTGAAACAGAACTGAGTGTTGCTGAGATACTAAAGTTAGAAAAAGGTTCTATAATTGATCTTAAGAAACCTGCTGGTGAGAGTGTTGAATCATATGTAAAT
>JAGXIA010000123.1 GCA_024635885.1 Helicobacteraceae bacterium
ATCACAATCTACGAGAACGTTGCAATTTGTTCGCATGCGGGTTACTGTCCAAGTGGAAAGCCGGACAAGTGGCGACCAAAGATGCCCAACAGCGGATTCACTGATGAAGAGCTTGTTGAGAAGATTAAGAAATGTCCTTCCGGAGCACTCAGTTATGCCCGTGAGATGACTGAACATCGAAACCCAAAAGCGAGTCGTCCCCAGAAGATACGGATAAGGAAAAATGGTCCTCTAGAAATCGAGGGAGGAATTGAATTGCGAAACTCAGAGTGGGGCGAATGTGCATCACACGAACATTACACGCTTTGCCGGTGCGGTGCCTCAAAAATGAAACCTTTTTGCGATGGAACCCATGACGTAGTTTGGAAGCAAGGCGAAGAAGATTACCAACCAAAAACTGAGGCTCAGATGTCCAAATCGACTCCTCTGGAGCCACATGTTGCTTTCATTCATAACTTGGCGAAGAGAGGACTTGAAGGAGATGATGGAATCGGGGCTGAAGGTCTGATGGGCGCAATGGGACCGCCAAGGACAGAGCTCCCTACCTGGGATGATATTCAAATAATGACCGCACAGCTCAACCCTGCACCGCTTGCGCAAGACGCAAAGGTCGGCACCGAGCTCATAATTGGTCCAAGAGCCAAAAAGCCTCTTCGCCTGAGCATGCCGATCTTTGTATCTGACATGAGTTTTGGAGCGCTTTCGCAGGAGACAAAAGTCGCGCTCTCAAAAGGAGCCGAATTGGCACAAACGGCTATCTGCTCAGGAGAAGGCGGTATGCTTCCTGAAGAACAGATGGCTAACAGTCGCTATCTTTATGAGCTTGGCTCCGGAAAGTATGGTTATGAAGAGGAGCAGCTCCGAAAAGTGCAAGCTTTTCACTTCAAAAGCGGACAAGCCGCAAAGACTGGAACTGGTGGACATCTGCCCGCTAGTAAGGTAACTGAAAGAATCGCCGAAATCCGCGGGATTGAACCGTGGACAAACTCCGAGTCGCCGCCGACTTTTACAGACATGTCAAGTGCGGCAGACTTTCGCAACTTCGCAAATCATGTGCGTGAGATTAGTGGAGGAATTCCTATCGGTTTTAAAATTTCTGCCAATCGACTGGAACAGACAATCGATTTTGCATTGGAGGCTTCAGCTGATTACATCATCCTAGATGGCCGTGGTGGGGGCACAGGAGCAGCACCTCTAATTTTTCGGGACAATATATCTGTGCCGACAATCCCTGCTCTAGCTCGGGCGAGACAACATCTAGATCACTGTGGGGTAAGTGGTGATGTTACACTGATAATTACAGGAGGATTACGGACACCAGCTGACTTTGTGAAGGCTTTAGCTCTGGGTGCGGATGGGATTGCATTGGCGAATGCTTCAATTCAAGCAGTCGGCTGTATCGGAGCCCGAATTTGTAATACAAACAAGTGTCCGGCAGGTATTGCGACCCAGAATCCTGAACTAAGAAAACTTGTAGATGTTGATGCGGCAGCAAAGAGAGTTGAGCGATTCTTTGATTCATCAAACAAGCTGATGCAGGTAATGGCGCGAGCATGTGGTCATAACAACTTCAATAAGTTCACAAAACAAGATATCTCAACCTGGCATTGGGAAATGGCCAAACTCACTGGCATAGAGTTTTCTGGTCTGCTTGAGAATCGACTTCTTTGATCATAAGTTCGGAGTTCCTAAAGAAAGATAATTACTAAAATGTATCATTAAAATGCTATCACAAGGGATATTTCAATTTTTTAAATAGGAAGTTTTATATCTAAATTAAGACTTTTATAAATAAAACAAGTTACAATGCGACTATGCACTTAAAAAAAATCAGTATATTTGTTTTATTATTTGTAATTTCTTTTTCGGTTTTTCATGAAATAGAATTTGCTGTATACGACAAAGAACCATGTGATATTGTTGAGTATGTAAGTGAATTTGACGCACCTACAGACTGTGGTGATATTTGTGAGATTCATTACAAGTATCATCATGCATATGTATTACCATTTCCTGACACTATTGTATATTTAAATATAGGTAGTTTGTATAACATTCCACAAAACACTTCATACAATTTTAATAATCATTCAAAAACTGTTAAGCCACCTATCGTATAACCCAAAACCCCAACCCATACTTATACCAAATTTTTATTTTCACAAAGGATAATTATGTTTAAATATATAATTATATCTCTACTATTATGCACATTTTTAAGTGCTGAAAGTTTTGATGATTTTTTACATAAGGCTATAAAAAATAGCCCTTACTTAGAGTCTTCAGCATTAGCTGTTAAACAAACTAAAGAGAAGGGTAATATTCTTACAAGATATGAGAATCCTACTTTAGAGTTGGAATATTCTACATTTAAGCCAGACAGAGGCAATAGTGATGAAGGATATCGAGTTAATTACTCACAACCTATTCGTTTATGGAATGTAGCAGATGATAAAAGAGCAGTTGTAAGCTCAAATATAAAAAGTGCGAATGCCTCTTTTGATCAAGAAAGAGCCATATTTATTCGTGACATATCAATCTCCTATACTTTATATTCTCAAAGTAAGATGTTTCTTTCTCTTGGAGAAGAAGAATTACAGATTGCAAAAAAAATATATGATATTTCTGTTGCACAATTTCAAAACGGCACAATCTCAAAAGGTCTAAAACTTCAAGCACAAGTAGATTTTGAGATGAGTGAAAATTCAAAATATTTTTTATCTTTAAATAGTATGCAAGCTTATTATTCGCTACTGAAATTTGCGGGTATTAATGAAGAGATAGAACTTGATTCTGCTTATGATTTTACTATAAATGCTGATTTTCAAATTATAAACAACCCTACTCTTGAAGTTTTTAAAGCACAACAAAATCAAGTACTCAGTGAAGCAAAACTAAATTCTAACAGTGTTGAGTGGCTCAACTTATTTGTAGAACTCGAAAATGAACCGGCACAAGACATAGTTAGACTTGGCTTAAACTTTCCCTTAGCTTTTTTCAATGACAAATCTCAAGAAAAAACAATAGCGACTCTTCAACTCAATAGAACTGAACTTTTAATAAAAAATGAGCAAATGAGTTTAAATATTGAGCTTATTAAGCTTCAAAAAGAACGAGAATCTTTACTTAATTTAAGTAAAAACAGTGAGAGAATACTAAGTACACAACTTGAACTTTTAAAGATGTATGAAGATGGATACAAAATCTCAAATATAAATCTACTTCAACTTCAAGACATTAAAAATAAAGTTATTGAGACTAAAAGAACTCTTATTCAAATACATACGGCATTAAATCAGAATGCTATATATACAAACTATATACAAGGAAGCTATAATGAATAAAATATATTTATTGATATTACTATTAGTCACATCTTTATTTGGTGTTGATATACCAATCGCAAAGGCACAACTTCGCTCATTTGGAAAATCAATTGAGTTAAACTCTAAAGTTATTCAACTCTCAAATGCTCAACAATCAGTCACTTCACTCGTTAGCGGTCATTTAGAAAAGTATTTTGTTGAACCTGGTCAATATGTAAAGGATGGGCAAAAAATTGCTCTCATAGAATCAATATTGGTTTCAAAGATGACAGCAGATTATATTTCTTTAAAAAAGCAACTTGTTTCTTTAAATAAAAATAATGAAGCAAATGAAAAACTTTACGATAAAGGCATGCTTTCGATGCAAGATTTAAACAATCTAAGTATTCAATTGGATGCGATGAAATCTAATCTTTTTGCTTTAGAGTCACAGTTAAATACACTTGGCATTAAAACAGACAAACTCAAAGAAGCGACAGGAAATTTTATTCTTTATGCTCATAGTTCAGGACGAGTCTCAACCCTCCTCCAACCATTACATACGGTTATAAGGGAAGATGAAGCTCTCATATCTATTATAAAAGATCAAGCTTTTTATATTCAATCATATTTACCCTTAGAGTATGGAAATGTTGTTAAGATGGGGCAGAAACTAAATGTTAATTATAACGGTAAGACTATTCTTACTCATGTAACCCAGATATTACCGGAGTTAGATGTTAAAACGCAGAGAATTGTTGTTTTGTCCAGTGTTGATGAAAAAATAAATAATTTATATATAAATTCTTTTGTAGCATCTACTCTATACTTTGAACCTAACCAACAGTATGTCTCTATAAACAAATCAGCGCTTTCATTTTTCAACAACGAATGGGTAGTTTTTATGCACAAGGAAGTTACTGCAGATAAAAAACATCCTGAAGATAAGCACGAGGAGCATGAAGACAATGATATACAATATGTAGCTCGTGTAGTTGAAATCATCACACAAGATGAAGATTATATTGCAGTTAATGGAATTGAGGCAGGTGAAGAGTATGTAAGTGATAAGAGTTATTATGCGAAGTCGATGATTATGAAATCATCTCTTGGCGAGCATGGGCATTAGGTGATATATTATGTTAAATAAACTTATTGACCTATCATTAAAATACAAACTCTTAGTCTTAGTATTTTTTGTTGCAATTTCCGCTTTTGGTTTTAAAGCATATCAAAATATCCCCATAGATGCTTTTCCGGATATTACGCCAAAGCAAGTTGTTGTTTATACTGAGAGTCCTGGGAATTCTGCTGAAGACATAGAAAAACTACTTACATATCCAATAGAATCATCTTTATCAGGAATGGCTGGTGTCAAGATGATTATGTCGAATTCTATTTTTGGATTATCATACGTTTCTGTGTTTTTTGAAGATAATATGGATATCTATTTTTTACGTCAACTGGTAAGTGAAAGACTAGCCGGTATTGATATTCCAAATGGCTGGGGAAAACCGGTTTTAGGACCAAATACAACGGGTCTTGGACAAGTGTTTTGGTATGAAGTAAAAGACACGACTGGCAAATACTCACTTCGTGAAATAAGAGAGATGCAAAAGTATATTGTAACACCTCTTTTTAAGAGCGTAAGCGGAGTTGAAGAGGTTATCGGTTGGGGTGGAGATGAGAAGCAATATAATGTTTTGATTGACACTAAAAAACTTCAAGATATAGGAGTGACTTACGGCGATGTTGTGACTGCTTTACAAAAAAGTAATCAAGCAGCTGGCGGGCAGTATCTTGAGTTTAATCGTGAACAGTATCTTATTCGTGGAGCAGGACTTTACAATAGCTTAGATGATATTAGAAATACAGTTGTAAAAGTTGGGTCTGGACAATCTGTTACTATCAGAGATGTCGCTACAGTGGAAACTGGTTCTGCTCCTAGGTTTGG
>JAGXIA010000124.1 GCA_024635885.1 Helicobacteraceae bacterium
AGGTAAGGGACAAAAACTTTATATGAAAAAGTTACATAAAACTTGTGATATAAAGGGTAATATTTTTGCCGCTAAGCATTCACAAGCGGAGTGGGAAGAGATTTACAAGGCTGGTAAATTAGTTGAAGAGATTAAAACTATTTGTCCTGCCGCTGACGACAATGATGTCCATGAGAGATATCTTGAGCATTATTATGACTTCTTTCATAAATATGCAAATGACAGCGGAAATGTTCCTTTATGCTAAATAATTATTAAATCACACTCCCAAGTTTTTACTTGGGCTTAAGTGATTTAATCCCCCTTTTTATACTTACTTTCAGCCTTAACACTACTTAATTCATTTATAATTGCCTATGCCCAATATTCACAGTTTACTAGATACCAGGTCAGCAGTTACAGCACTACAAATAGTCGCTAATGACTTAGTCGCTTTTAGCACAGAGTTTCATGGAATAAAGCTTTTTGCTCCAAATGAAAGACAAACAAGACTTAAGCTAGCTAGTAAGAATATAAATTCTCAGACAAAAGCATTAGCCTTTAGCAGTGATGGTAAACTTGTCGCTTTAACTGATGAAACACATATTTTAATAATCCACATGCCAACTCATGAAGTCATAAAAAAAATACCGCTAGACAATGACATAGTGGAAATTTTAGCATTTGATCTCTCCTCTACCTATATCATAGCGGGAACCAAAAATGGTCGCGTTTTGCAATATAAACAAAATGATGCTTCCCTCTTATCAAGACTTTGTTCTTTTCCTTATTTGCAGGATGAGGATAGAGATAAAATAAAACATAATTATGTAAGCGTCTTTGCCTTTCATAAAAATAAATTGGCTTGTAGCGGGTATGGCGGTACTATCTTTGTAATGGACTTGCACTCACAATCAAATAAAGCTGTACTTACTCATAGCAAAATTCGATCAGATGCACTCTGCTTTATAAATGAACACATAATAGCTAATGGTGACAGGAATGGCATCATTCATGTAAGGTCGCTAAAAGACGAAAAAATGCACAAGCAGATAAGTACTCCTTTTACTAAAATCAAAAATATTATACTAATGCCAAATAAAGACTACATAATGATAAGTGGGCAAACAAACAGTGTTGCTATTATTGATATAAAAAATTATAAGCTCATCCACGCTAAATACATAGAGTTTGCAGATACCATACATACTATTTCTCTTCTAGACGATGAGACTCTAATGGTTGCCTTAAATAATTCTCAAATACTCAATGTTAAACTCTCAGGTTTAAAACAACTAAAATCTTTAATTCTACATAACTCTCTGGACCTTGCTTATAAGCTGATTGTAAAAGAGCCAATGATAAGAGATTCTGCAGAACATAAAGAGCTTGAAGAGAAATTTAATAAGATCTATTTAGATGCTGTTGATGCACTTATACACCATAATAAAAAATTAGCACAACAACTGACCGATATGTTTAAAGATGTACCTTCTAAAAAACTGCAGATTCAACAAATGTTTACTGCCTTTGATAACTATCCAAAATTTCAAGGATATTTTTTAGATAAAAAATATCCTTTGGCCTACGCTATGAGTTCTAAATTTCCAGCACTGCAACATACTTGGCAATATAAAAGAATGGAGCAAATTTGGAAAACTGCATTTGTTGGAGCACAGAAGCAGGTACTTTTAGGTAAAGAAAATAATGCAAAACTATATCTGAATGATTATATGACAGTAACATCCAAGAGACCACTGATACAATTAATATTAAAACAAAATAAAATTTTTATAGAATTTTTAAAAGCCGTAGAAGAAAAAGATTTTCTAAGAGTATTTCAACTAGCCCAAGAAAATGAAATTTTCACTCAAATACCAAGCTATGTCACTTTAAGAGAAGAGATTCAAGAGTATTTAAAAGAAGCTAATGAGTGCATACAAAAAGGTGAAGTTGATTTAGCTAAAAAATACCTCTCAAAACTTGAGAACTTACCAACAATACAAGAGCAGGTTTCAATACTCTATGAGGAATGTTCACATATTCTAGAGCTGCAAAATGCTTATAATGAAAATGATTTTATTCTCTGCTACAGTATTTTAGATAAGCACCATAGTCTTGAATCAACACAGCTTGGCTTACTTCTAGAGAAACATTGGTCCAAGCTAATAAATGATTGTGAAACATTTGCACAAAAAGGTAATATAAAAGATATTAAAACTACTCTTGGCGAACTTATTACGATACCCACAAGATTAAATAAAGTCGGTGATTTGTTAAGACTCAGTTTTCATATAAAAATAAAAATTCTTACTACTAAAAAAAGTTTTAAAAAAGCGGAAAATATTATCTATTCATACATAGACATATTTGGGCTCGATAATGAGATAGTCTCTATCATGAAAAAATTTGAAAAAATCTCTTCACTAAAACTTGCCATTACACAAGAACAAAATTTGAGAATTGGCAGAAATCATTGGATAAACTCCACTCTTATGGTAAATAATTAACTATACTGAGGGATTACTTTGCATAAGATTTATAAGTATCTCTTTGGCATCTTTATATGAGGTTTGCAGACTTGAACTTTGAGTTAAAAACTCCTCCATTCTCTCTTTTTTACTGATAGCCTCATCTAGTTCAGCATCTGAGCCCTTTGTGTAAGCTCCTATACGTATTAGAACCTCGTTCTCCTTTAAAAGAGTGTAGAATCTTCTAAACTTCAAAATTGCCTGTAGGTGCTCTGGGGAGACTATATCGTTCATAACTCTAGAGGCTGAATTTAGAACATGCACTGGCGGATATATACCAAAATCTGTAAGTTCTCTAGAGAGTACAATATGTCCATCTAAAATTGATCGTGACTGGTCAGCAATAGGGTCACTCATATCATCACCCTCTATCAGTACTGTAAAGAAAGCTGTAATAGAGCCTTTACCCTCTTCTTTACCCGCTCTTTCCATTAACTGAGGAAGCAGGGTTAAAGATGATGGCGGGTAACCTTTTGAAGTAGGTGGTTCACCAAGAGCAAGACCTATCTCTCTTTGAGCCATAGCAAATCTTGTAACAGAGTCCATCATAAAAAGAACATCCAGCCCCTTGTCTTTAAAGTGTTCGGCTACACTCATTGCAGCAAAAGCTCCATATTTTCTCATAAGAGGAGAATCATCTGAAGTTGCCACAATAATCACTGTGTTTTCTAAATTTCCTCCAAGGTTTTTCTCTATAAATTCAGGGACTTCCCTTCCTCTCTCACCAATAAGCGCAACAACTTTTATGGGGGCATGAGAACCTCTGACAATCATGCCCATCAAAGTTGATTTTCCAACTCCACTTCCAGCGAAAATACCTAACTTTTGTCCTTTTCCACATGTTAAAAGTCCATCTATACTTTTAACACCTACTGTAAAAATCTCATCTATCATCCCTCTTTTCATGGCAGCAATAGGAGCTTTTATTATTGGAGCGAATTTTGTGGTTACAATACTTCCTTTTCCATCAATTGGTCTCATAAAAGGATCTACTACTCGTCCAAGAAGAGACCTGCCAACAGGAATATTCATACCGGTTTGATCCAAAAATACTCTATCTCCGGAGCAGAACCCTTCCACAAAGCTAAAGGGAGTTATAAAAAAAGTTTTCCCATCTATCTCTGTAATCATACCCAGCGTCTCTTGAGCTGTATCTGTAGAGATGATTTTTACCATATCGCTGATACTAACTTTTAATCCGGTAGCCGTAATGACTGTAGCATTGATTTTTACAACTTGACCAAAAGGGACAGAGTGGTTTTTAGATGATATCTTATCTTTGAGTGAAGTAAATGGCATGTGGGATTAGTAGCGAGTGCCAGTTGGTGAATTAATAAGAGAGAAGAATTCACTTCTCGTTTTTTCATCTTTTTTAAATAATCCACGAAGAGCAGAGGAAGTTGTAGTGGAGTTTATTTTTTCAACTCCTCTCATCTCCATACACATATGACGAGCAGCAATTACAACTGCAACACCTTTGGGCGCTATTGCATCCATGATAGCATCCGCTATTTGTTCTGTAAGCTGTTCTTGAATCTGCATACGACGGGCAAAAACATTCACAACACGCGGAATTTTTGACAGACCAACAACTTTACCATCTGGAATATATGCAACATGTACACGACCGATGATTGGAAGTAAATGATGTTCACAAGTAGAATAAAATTCTATGTCTTTAATAAGAACCATCTCATCATTAGAGCTTGTAAAAAGTGCTTTTTCTAAAATCTCTTTAGGATTTTCTTTATAGCCGCCATAGATAAACTCATACGCCTTTCTCACACGTTGAGGAGTCTCTAAAAGCCCTTCTCTATCTGGGTCTTCACCAACATGCAACATCATCTTTTTTACTGCATTTTCAAAATCTTTGTTATTGTTATCTGACAATTATTTGCCTTTTGAGTTTTTATAACGATAGGATAGCACTAAATTGCTGAGAGTAAAATGTATTTCATTTTCTAATTTAATTCAGAACACAAAATCTGTGAACACTTTTTGCTTTTTAAAACTTGATCCACACTTTTTTCGTTGTTACGATACTTAGCACTTAAGGATATGTCATGAATAATGGTTTAATTCTCGTAGATGTCACTAGTACCCACAATCCAAAAATTGATCAGAATAAACGATTTGTAAAAATGCTTAGAATAAATATAATGCTTGATGATAAAGGGGGCTGATCCTTCGTCAAATGGTAGTTAATCAAGTGTAAAGAAGAATTTTATCGGCATGTGAAAATTTGTTTCCACATGCCAGAAGTTTGTACTATATTATGATACTAATACGTGAGGAACGATTAGTGGATACTTTTTCATTTTTCTATAAATATGCTTTCTAACAATTTGACGAAGATCATTTTCAAGTGCTCTTGAATTTTCAATCATACCCTCTTTGAGGTGAAGTAAAAAGTGCTCTAGCACATCTTCCATCTCTTTAGCAAAAGCCTTATCTTGTTTGTCTGCAACTATACCGAATGAAGTAACATTAGGCTTAACTGTCATTTTAGACGTTTTACCATCTACCTGAGCAACAAGCATTACAATACCATCTGAAGCAAGTTTTTGACGGTCAAGAATTATATCATCTTCAATCTGATGATTATTTTGGTTATCTATATAAGTTTTACCAGTTTTAACTGTTTTAACTTTTCTCATGTACTTAGGTGCAACTTCGATTTGTTCACCATCTGTCATAAGTAAAATATTTCTCTCTGGAACACCACACATAATACCAGTCTCTCTATGTTTCATAACATGATTATATTCACCATGGATAGGTAAAAAGAACTTAGGATTAACAAGACGAAGCATAAGTTTTTGCTCTTCCATAGAAGCATGTCCTGAAACGTGGATATCTTTACTTCTAGCTACATCTGCTCCTGCGCGCTGAAGGTGGTTTAACATTCCTGAGATTGAACCCTCATTACCTGGAATAGCACGAGAAGATAAGACTATCAAATCTGTAGGTTTAATTTTTATGTGTCTGTGCTCGCCTATTGACATTCTAAATAATGCAGAGTTTGGCTCACCTTGTGAACCTGTTGTTATTATTAAAACTTCTTTATCATTAAGTCTTGCAACTTCATCTGCATCTATAAAAATATTTTTTGGAAATTTCACATAATCATACTGCATCGCAAGTTCTAAGTTTCTCTCCATAGAACGACCAATAACACAGACTTTACGGCCATACTTAACGCCATACTGTATAGCTTGCTGAACACGATGAATATTTGAGCTGAATGTTGAAAGAAGAACCCTTCCCTCAGCTTTTGCAAAAACACGGTCCAGAGCTGGTCCAACACTTAGTTCTGAGCCTGTTGGAGCAGTATTGTAAGAGTTTGTTGAATCACTCATCAAACATAGAACACCTTTTTCTCCATAGTGAGCTAGTCTGTGTAGATCAGCAGTATATCCATCAACTGGAGTATAATCTATCTTAAAGTCACCAGTATGGATGAGTGTTCCAGCTTTTGTAGTAATTGCTAAAGAAGATGAATCAATAATAGAGTGTGTCATATGCATCCACTCTATTTCAAAATCTTCTCCGATTTTTACAATATCTCTTTTTTGAATTGGATTAAAAAGTTTTCTGCACTCTTTAATATGATGTTCATCAAATTTATTACCAATCATAGCTAAAGGAAGTGATGTTCCATAAATTGGAAACTGCATCTCTTTATAAAGATATGGCATCGCACCAATATGGTCTTCATGCGCATGAGTAATGATTACTGCCACTATTTTATGTTTAATCTCGCGAATATAAGAAAAATCTGGAATTAAAATATCAACACCATGCATATCTTCATCTGGGAAACTCATACCAACATCAACAAGAATTGCTTCTTTATCTGTTTCTATAACAGTGATATTTCCACCGATTTCTCCAAGTCCACCAAGTGGTGTAATACGGATTTTTGCTGTAGAGTTTAAATCTAGTTTATAGTGAGGATTAAGTCTTTGCTTATGTGCTTCTTGATTTTTTGCTACGTAAGCTTTTAAATTCTCATCAACTGGTGTCGGTTGGCGGTGATGACGATTTTTATTGCCACCTTTGTTTCTATTTTGATTGCTTCCTTGTTTTGGAGCATCACTTTTTTCGCCAGCTTTTGTATTTTCGCTTGGCTTACGGTTGTTATTATTTGGTCTTCTGTTGTTTGTATTTGGTTTTCGATTTTCCTGAGGGTTACTTGTTTGTGTCCCCTGATTCTCTTCTGTCATCCAAACTCCTTGTTAATGTATAGAGTTGGTGATAGTCAGCGGTAGAAATTTGATGAGGTCGAATCGTTAACGTAAAATCCAGCTTTTCATAAGCTTCTTGAAGTAAATTTTTATCATAAGCAACAGATAGGTTTTTCATAAGAGTTTTTCTAGGTTGTTTAAATGCAATTTTTAGCATATCCTCGAAATCTTTATCAGTTCTATCTTTTTTCTTTGTAATTAAAAAAACGGCAGAGTCTATTTTGGGCTGTGGTTCAAATGCAGTTGGAGGAACTTTCACAACAATGTGAGCGTTGCCTATACTTTGAGTTATTACACTCAAAGAACCAAATACTTTTTGACCAGGTTGTGCACAAAATTTTTCTGCTACTTCAAATTGTACCATTACCAGTATATTTTTACACATTGGATCTGCGAGTGCTTTTAGGACGATATTAGTTGCTATATAATATGGCAAATTTGCCACTAAATCATACGGCTCGTCAACTAAAGAACTCTGCCAAGCTTGTAGAACATCCCCACAATTTATGTGGAGTCGCTTGGTAGCAATCTCTTCTTTAAATGTACTTTGTAACAGTCTACATAAATCGGTATCTACCTCAAAAGCTTCTACACTTTTGACATCAACTAAAAATTTAGTTAAATCACCTAAGCCAGGTCCAATTTCTACGACTTTATTATCGTTTTTGGGCATCGCTTCGACGATCTTTCTTAATACTGCTTCATCTTTTAGGAAATTTTGTCCAAATTTCTTTTTAGCAATAACGCTATTATTATTCATAAGTGTGAGTGTACCTTATTTTTACTTATAAAATGGTAACAATAAAATAAAAATATTATATTTGTTACCTTATAGATATTTTTTTTATCAATATAAGCATGTAAAAGAAACCAAAATAAGAACTCTTTACACTACAGAAGATCTTTGATTACCTCTTCTGAAACCGCCACCAATCTTCTTTCAAGTCTATTAATCTCATCAAGCAACTCTTTTGATACTTGTTCCAAATCATCATAATAGCCCTTTGCGTCTATTATCTCTTGATCAGTTAAAATCTTTTTTTTATTTCCAAACAATTTTGAGAAAAATCCACCTTTTGGTTTATTAAAATAAATCGTAAAGATTTTTAAATATATATCATGTAATTGAAAATGCAATTTTTCTATTTTTATCATACATTCCATCGGATTATTAGAAAGTGAATTAAGAATCTGGCCATCACTATAAAACCATTTCCCAAATTTACATTCAGTAGAATCTACTGGTATTGAATCTTCTTGTATATCCACACCATTTATGAGTAATTTAGCCTTTTGCACCCATTTTATATGTGCCGCTTTTGCTGCTCTTAAATGTCCTAAAATATGTTCTTTTTCCATAAAAAATCACTCCAATAATTATAAAATATTATAGTCTTTAGTTTATTAAAGCCTTATAAAGAGAATAATTATCTTATGTTCCACGTGAAACAAACTTTATCATAAGGCAATAACAGTATAATTTCAAGATATTAAATAAGGTGTTATCTTCTTATGAATTATTTCGCAAAAAGAATCATTCCATGTCTTGATGTTAAGGATGGGCGTGTTGTTAAAGGTGTAAACTTCGTTGGCTTGAAGGATGCTGGTGATCCAGTAGAAGTAGCCCGTCGTTACAACGAAGAGGGTGCTGATGAACTGACGTTTTTAGATATCACAGCTTCAAGCGATAACAGAGACACAATTGTTGATATAGTAGCACAAGTTGCACGTGAAATTTTCATACCACTTACTGTAGGCGGTGGTATTCGTAAATTAGATGATATTTATAAGCTTTTAAATGTAGGCTGCGATAAAGTAAGCGTAAATTCAGCAGCTATCAAAAGACCAGAACTTATTGATGAGGGTGCAAAACGCTTTGGTTCACAGTGCATAGTAACTGCTATTGATGTTAAACGTGTTGCTGACAAATACCATGTATTTTTAAATGGTGGCAGAGTAGATACTGGCCTCGATGCTGTAGAATGGGCAAAGGAAGTAGTTGATCGTGGGAGTGGAGAAATACTCCTTACATCAATGGATACTGATGGTACAAAATCTGGGTTTGAGCTTAATATCACTGAGCAAATAAGCAGGGCTGTGAATGTACCTATTATCGCAAGTGGTGGCGCAGGAACGATGCAACATATCAAAGAAGCCTTTCTTCATGGCGCAGATGCAGCATTAGCAGCTAGTATCTTTCACTACAAAGAGATTGATATTATGGACTTGAAACACTATTTGCATGATAATAATATACCGGTAAGACTATAAAGAACTGAGATGTTTTAGGCTCTCTTCCAAAGACCTCGATGCCTCTTTGTAGAAGCTAGTGTTAATATGGACAAAGGAATTTCTGGGACGAAACCCCCGATAATACTTTTTGCTAAAGCAAAAATTTATTTACTTCCTTTGTCGTAAAAGAGGGGATAAAAGGTTCCCTGAAATTTATGAAATAAATTAAAGGAATGTAATGATAATTTG
>JAGXIA010000030.1 GCA_024635885.1 Helicobacteraceae bacterium
AACAGTATCACCCATGTCATGACCTGCAGTATCATTCACGGTTTTAAAATTATCCAAATCTGCAAAAAACATAAAAAATGGTACAGATTCTTTCATGTAGCTATCTATAAAATTTACAATCATTTCATCAAAACATTTTCTGTTTAAAAGTCCGGTAAGTGCATCTTTATTGGAGTTTTTCAGCAGTACTTTTTGTTTTTTTATTTCATCGTCATAATTGCTTCCCATCAAGCTGTATCCAATAATTTCGTCACTTTCATATATGGCATCTATAGTTTGAAGTTCATCATAAAAAGTTCCACTTGAATTCTTGTTAGTAAATACTCCTTTGAAATTTCTGTTGACTTCTAGATCATGGTAAAGTTTGTTGTAAAAAACATTATCATGATGAGCAGAGTTTAGAAGAGTTGGATTTGCACCAATGATTTCATCGTTTGTATATCCAGTCCGTTGCAAAAATGAGTTATTTGCATAAAAAAACTTCATATCTTGGTCTAAAAGAGCTATATGCATAGAGCTATTATCAATCACTTTTTGAAACATTGCTAATTTTTTTGCATAATAATACTCATTACTTATATCTTTTTGAAAAGAGACATAAGCAATAAGTTCCCCAGAAGCATTTTTAATAGAACTGATACTCCATAAAACCCTGTATTCTGTCCCATCTTTTTTATAATTAAAAGTTTCACCTTGAAAATGTCTATCATGTAGAAGATCATCTTTTAACCTGTCAAGAACTTTTCTGTCTGTTCTTTTGCCTTGAAATATTCTAGGAGTCTGTCCAATTATTTCGCTTTTATCATAAGCTGTCACTTTACAAAAAGCATCATTTGCATATATTATTTTTGGATGATTACCATCAAGCTTTGCAGTTGTGATTAGCACAGACTCATAAAGTTGATCAAAAGTATGAATTGGTTGTGTTTTAAGTATATTGGAATATTCAGTTTTCATAGAAACTCTTTTTTTGTACATATAATATGCATTATTTATAATAATTTTTCTATATCTGCTTCTATCTCTTTTGGAGTTGTCGATGGTGCGTAACGCTCTACAACATTTCCTTCTCTGTCAACTAAAAACTTCGTAAAGTTCCACTTAATAAGTTCAGAACCCAAAATACCGCTTGCCTTAGCTTTTAAAAAGTTATAAAGCGGATGAGTATTTTCTCCATTTACATCTATTTTAGCAAACATATCAAAAGTCACGCCAAAACTGCTCGTACAAAAGTTTTTTATCTCTTCTTCTGTTCCCGGTTCTTGCGATAAAAACTGGTTACATGGAAAACCAAGGACACTTAAACCTTTTGCTTTATATTTTTCATGCAATGCTTGAAGCCCTTCATATTGGTTAGTGTAGCCGCATTTACTTGCGACATTGACTATAAGCATGACTCTGCCCTTATACGTATCTAACTTCACACTTTGTTTATCGATATTTTTTACTTCTATGTCGTAAATACTCATACTCTCACCTCCAAAAATTTGACTTAACATTAATGCCATAATAAAAAGTATTTTCATTTTTTCCCCTCTAATAGCTCTTTTGTAACCTTGTGTCTATAGTCAAACATTTTAGCTAGTTCGTACTTAATTATAGAGTTAAACATCAAGCCCACAATTCCAAAAGGAGGCTTATATTTGACTACATCTCTGAGTTCGCATGTGCCATTTTCTTTTTGTGTAAACATATGGGAGTGTTCCCAAAAACTAAAAGGTGATTTTATTGCCAAATCAACAAGTAAGTTTGGAGATTGCAGTTTTTGTATTTTTACTTCCCATTTTATTGGAATAAAATTTTTAACCGTTTGAAGCTCTAAAATTTCCCCCTCTTTTGGAGTGAAGTCTTTATTTAAGAGCGTGACTTTTATGTCTTTAGGAGAGATTGCCTGAAGATTTTCAACATCAAGATGAAAGTCAAAAAGTTCCTGTACTCCACACTGTATAAAAGATATTTTTTCATATGTTTTCATCTTGATTTTCCTTTTAATATTTAGGAGTTTGCCAAATATGATTTATTGGTTTTGTGTTGTCCAAACAAGTTTTTCTTGTGTATATCCCAACTCCGGAAGTTTTTTTAAAATCATTTCTATAACTTCATCATCCATTTTTTTTGTGCGAGAGAGAATCCAAAGATACTCACGTGATTCCTCTCCAACAACCGCATACTCATACTGTTCACCCAAGATTAAAATCCAATAATCTCCATAAAATGGTCTAAAAAAACTCACTTTGAGTTTTGCATTACTTGCATCTGTTGCGTACGCTATACCTTTTGCCTTACTCCAAGTATCTGCTTTCATACATTGGTTAAGTACACTGATATCGCCACTTTGCTCAAGAGTGTATGTAGCGCTAACATTACTGCACCCTTTTTCAAAAGAATGCTCATATCGGGCTATTTCATACCACTTTCCCATATAGGCATTTATATCTACCTTTTCAACCGTTTTAAGTGGGGCATAATGGTTCGAGCAGCCAAAGAAAAATAAAGACAAAAGTGAAAAAATAAATACTCTCATAGCAATTCCTTTTAAAGCATACTATAACACAAGTAAGCATTTATTCGTAGTGTTTATTTGACAGTTGATTTTTTCTAAAAAAGAAAAGTGATTTTAAAATCTATCCCTAATGATGGGTTTATAGAGTAAGCATTTAATTCATCTCCATCTTTAGAGTAAATGGTAAAGTCTCGCTTTACGCTATAGAGTATATCTGATTCTATGCTCAATTTCGAGTTTAACTCATAAGAAATTCCAAGGTTGCTCATATAGTCTTGTGCTTCGATAAAGCCGGATTTTTCGATGGCGCTTGTTTGGCTTAAGCTGATGACCGATTGTGAAAAGATAATTCCAAAACGTATAAGAGTCTCTTCATTTGTATGATACCCGACATAGGTGCGGGGAAAACCAAGTATAAATTTAAAACCGTCACTCTGTCTCGCTCTATAGCTGTAACTAATCACTGGAAGAGCAAGTGTTGAGATGGGATGGTAGTTTGCAAAGGCTCCAAACTGTATGGCATGATTATCATCGATTTTGTATGAAGCAAAACTAAATAGACCTGCACTGTAAGAGTTGTCTGTCTCTTTTTCAAAAGTTGATTTTACTGAAACAGAGGTCAGCAAAAACCATTTCTCACTTATAAAATAGGGAATATTTGCATTCGCTTTAAAACTATGCATCTGCTCAATTGGACTATGGACTCCATCGCCAAATGGCAAACCTGCTAATTTATTCCATTTAAAAGCCCAATTTGTGTAGGAAAATCCAGCAAGTTTATTGTTGATTGAAAGGCGATTTTTCATTACTTCAACGCCACCCTCATAACCACTAAGACTTGCATCACTGAGATAAGCTGTTTGAAATGATACTTTTGGCTCTATCATTTTTTGTAAACCTTCTTTTTTGAGAAGTTGCCCAGCAAATAAGTTATATGAAATAAATAGAATAAATAAAAGTAAAAATTTCAAAGTGATTCTCCTAATAATTTGATTGGTTTATGGCAGATGAGTCAATCTTATACTTTAAAGAGTTAAGCATCTTTTTCAGCATTTTTTAAAATACTTTCTATCATATTTTTAAAAATAAAATAGTGCAGCGGTACAAGAGAGTACCAATAGATTCTCCCCCAAATCCCTTTTGGGTAAAAGTAGGCAGATTGAACTAATTTATTATCTATGATTTTAAACTCAAGCCATGCAGAACCTGGAATTTTCATCTGAGCAAACAAAAGAAGCCTCTCATTTTTTTGTATATCTTCCACTCTCCAAAAGTCTAAACACTCACCCAGACGTAAATCACATTCATCTCTTCTGCCACGACTCAGTCCCACACCACCAAGCGCTTTATCGATAACACCTCGTATCTCCCACAAAAAGTCATAACCAAACCATCCGTTTTTACCACCAATAGAAGTAATCACTTTAAAGAGTTTTTCTTTCTCATAAGCGCTTATATCCACCTCTTGTCTATCAACAAAGATAGCATCATTAATCTGATTGGCATGTGACTTATCCCATATTGCACCATCAGCGTCGCTCCACCTGCTAATCACCTGATTTTGTTCTATCTGCTCAACTGCTCTTTTTACAGATTCTGTGTAGCTTATGGGTTTTATTTGTGGGTAAAACTCTGCTGCATTATTATTTTGCATTGTCACTTCAGATTTCAGCCCTTCAATAAGTGCTTTTGCAACTCTAAAAGGTACCGGTGTAAAAAGATTGAGCCAGTACGATGAAAGAGTAATGCTCATAAAAGGCACAGGCAAAAGCCATCTTTTAAGACCAAGTGCTTTTGCAGCTTCAAGCATCATATCTTTGTAACGCATCTTTTCACACCCGATATCTACAGTCAGGTTTTTGTCATACTCTAAAGATAAAGATGCAATAAGGTACTTAATTACGTCATCAACTGCAATAGGCTGTGCATAGGTTTGCACCCATTTTGGTGTTATCAGTAACGGGAGCTTTTCAACTAAGTTTCGCATAATTTCAAAACTTGCACTTCCTGAGCCAATAATCACTCCTGCTCGTAACCAAATGGTTTGTGTAGTATGAGATGAACTTAAAATCTCCCCCGTTTCAAGACGACTTAAAAGGTGCTCGCTGGTATCACTGTTTTTCACCCCCAACCCGCCAAGATATATGACACGCTTAACTCCACATGCCGTTGCTGTTTGTATAAAATTTTCTGCCGCGAGTTTATCAAGCTCTTTATAGTTTTTATTATTTAGAGAGTGTATTAGGTAGTAAGCTGCATCAATTCCCTCTAGTGCTTTTTTTAAAGCCTCTGTATCAAAGGCATCGCCCTCGACTACTTCATGTTTTTCAACCATCTCCTTAGATAGACTTTTTTTATTGCGTACAAAAAATCTAAGTTCTACCCCTTCTTGCGTCAAAAGATGTTGTTTAAGTCGCCTGCCTATATAGCCGTTGGCGCCGGTAAGTAGTACTTTCATAACAAACTCCTAAGTTAATAATCCCATTATAAAGCTCTATTGCTTAAAGGGATTTTGATTATTTTTATTACGAAAAAAAATCACAGCCTCTTTAGCTGCCTCTTTATGATGAACTATCGGTTCTGGATAGTTTGGTATGTGAGTAGAAAAAAGGTAGTTTTCATCGTGTAAATATTTAGATTCCACATGCTGTAACTCTGGCACGTATTGTTTAATATAAAGAGCTTCTTTGTCAAATTTTTTACTTTGCAGATAAGGGTTGAAAACTCTAAAATAAGGCTGTGGATCTACACCTGTTCCTGCACTCCACTGCCATGAAAGAACATTACTTGCCTTGTCGTAATCAAGCAGATGTTGTGCAAAAAACTTCTCTCCCCATTGCCATGGAAGCAGTAAGTCTTTTGTAAAAAAAGAGGCAACCACCATACGGACTCTGTTGTGCATATTTCCTTTTTGTAGAAGTTCTCGTACGCCTGCATCAACAATCGGGAAACCTGTTTTTGCTTCACAAAAGGCTTTGTATTTCTCCACGTCTTCTATGCCGTTAAAAGAGTATTTGTAGTTTTCACTTTCAATTCTTGGCATGTGGAAAAGCTCATACGCATAAAAATCTCTGAAGATGAGTTGTCTAATAAAAGGCTCTATTTCAAGATTTTTATTTGCAAACAAAAAGCGTAAAATTTCTCTTATGCCAATAGTACCAAAACGTAAATCTACACTCAAATGTGAAGTCACATCAGAGCTTAAATAATCTCTTTGCTCTTTATAGTTACTCAGTTTTTCTTTGAGTGCTTCAAGTTTATTACGTGGACTCGGCATGTGGAAATTAACTTTTTCAAAACCTATGCTCGCAATTGCAAAAGGAAGTTTTGTCACTTTTTCTTTTTCTACCCTCGTAATTCCTTCATAGTTCTCTTCTACTAAAGTATGTTCTGCCATGAGAAGTTCATCAATATTTTTAGACTCCAAGGCAATTCTGGCTTTTTTATAAAAAGGGGTAAAAACCAGATACGGCGACTTATCATCTTTTAACACCTCGTTATGTTTAAATATGTAAGTATCTTGAATATAATGAAAATGGAGTTTGTGTGAGATATTTAAATCACGTTCTTTTGCATAAGCATCATAATCTCCAGTCGCTACAACTTCATCAAACTCTCCTCTTGCCAAAGAGTCAAACACATCCTCAGGCTTGCCGTAAAAGACTTTGAGTTCCAATCCACATGCCAAGAGTTCTGCTTTAAGTATTTCCACATGCCAGAAAATAAAGCTCATGCGTCTGTCATCTTTGGGCAAAGTATCTAAAATATTTGTATCAAAAATAAAAATAGGTAAAACCTCTCCGCCAAGAGCTAAAAGAGGATTGTCTTTTACACGCAGATCTCTTCTAAACCAGAGAATGCGTTTCATTTTACGCTTTTAACATCAGAGCGAAGGGCAAGTTCTTTTGGGTAGGGAGAGATAAAAGTCTGTTCTAAAAGATAGTTCACTTTGTACTTGTTTGCATAGAGTTTGAGTGTGCTCAAAGGAAGAATAAGAGGAGTTATTTGCGCTGCGAAATCATCTATTTGCTCATGTAACATTGCTTTTTCCTCAGAATCTAAAAAGTTCTTTAAAAAACCTGCCATATGTTCTAAGACATTGCGTGTTTTACCTTTAGAACTTTTTTTGGCAATGGCAGTTTTAAAGAGAAACTCATACTCGCCCAAAATCTCTATAAAACTTTTTTTCTCATGATTGCCTACTACTTTACCGAGTTCTCTGTAAAGACTTTCGTCCTTTGATTGGAGCATAAACTTGTTTATTCTGTGAAACTCTACTAAATTATTCATAGTAGCACCGAGCTTAAACTTCTCAAAACTGTCATAAGAAAAAAGCTGCATCACAAAGTTTTCACGTAGCCACGCATCGCAAAGTCTCCCCTCTTCTTCCATTGGTAAAAGTGGAAATTTCTCTTTACACATTGCAACAAAAACACCATCGTCTTTTCCTGCAGCAAAACCATTTTCAAGGTACACTTTTGCACTGCCTATTCCACACGTAGGAGATTTTGATTTAAAAATAATAGCTCGTAAATCATGAGTAGCGATATTGTCCAAATCTTTTTTTGAAGCTTCACTCAGAGCATCGCTTAGGTCAGCACCCGTTTTGTTAGACTCTACTTTGAGACTTTCATCTGCATTTTTCACAAGTCTGATTGATGGTCTTGGGTTTGAAAAAGCCATATTCTCAGGACAAAAAGAGATATACTCAGCATACTGGGAAAGTTCATCCATTACAAAGTCATCACGCTTATGCCCCGAATCGAAACGTACCTTTTGACCGAGTAGACACCCGGAGACTGCTATTTTCATTTGCATACCTCTTTTCCTCCTGCTTTATGGTTGATTGGACCTGCTCCATGACCGATGTTAGGCGCACTTAAAAGAGCCGCGTTTATAAACTCTTTGGAATAAAGCATGCCAATTTTGATGGCGCTCACGTCAAAATCTTTTACAACTGCTTCTATTTGTGCTTTGACAAAAGAAGGCGAAACTTCATAAATATCGGTGACCCCAGTTGTATTTTGCGCTGTCAAAACTGTAATGGCAGATGTTCCAAAAACACCAAAAGCCTCAAAAGTTTTTAAATCTGCTTGAATGCCTGCTCCACCGCTAGAATCTGAACCGGCTATTGTTAGTACTACTTTCATAAACATTCCTCATCTCACAGTTTTTTTATATGTAAGTATAAGAAAAAACTTCAACAATTCATAGGCAAATTTTGTTAGTTAAAATTATTGTTTACTATTTATACAATAACACTCTACTTAACTTCCAATTCTTTTTTTAGTTCATCTATATTAACCATATTTTTATCGCTTTGAACTAATGGAAGTGATTTTTTGTATATTACTCTGCTTGGAATCATATAAGAAGCAAGATGTTTTTTTAACTCAAAGAGTATCTCTTTAGATGACATTTCACTTTTAGCAGAATACACCATAATTATCTCTTCTTCTATCATCTCATTATTTATTGAAAAAATTGCACACTGATCTATTTGAGGTATATTTTTTGAAACTACAGACTGAATTTCATATGGAGAGACTCTGAAGCCTCTAGTTTTAATCATGTTATCATTTCTTGAAACAAAGTAGAAATAACCCTCTTCATCTTTGTATACATAATCTCCAGTTGCAACAACAATCTCATCTACAAGCTGACCTTCGAGATTTACTACATCTTTTAAAATCTGTACCGACTTAAATCTCTCTTTAGTTTGTTCCGGCGCATTCCAAAAACCTTTATAAATATAGCCGCCCCTATGGATAAGTTCTCCAACTTCTCTAGGTTTACACTCTTGTCCGTCTTTGTTGATAACATAAAGTTCAACATCAGGTATAGCTTTTCCGATAGAGTCTGGTCTGATTTCTATTTGACTTGGGTCTAGGTATGTTGACCTGAATGCTTCAGTAAGCCCGTGCATTGAATAAAACTTGGCATGTGGAAACAGTTTTTTACAGTTTTTAATCATCTTTTGCGTGACATTACCGCCTGATGAAGTTATAGTTTTTACATTTGCAAAAAGTTCAGAGTTTGG
The DNA here is from genome assembly GCA_024635885.1 of Helicobacteraceae bacterium. Lineage (GTDB taxonomy): Bacteria > Campylobacterota > Campylobacteria > Campylobacterales > Sulfurimonadaceae > Sulfurimonas. Next base: position 8,544 of record JAGXIA010000030.1, read on the forward strand.
CAATCTATGCATGTCTTCATCAAATATTCTTGTTATATTTATTGGCATTAAGGGAATAACAGTTACTTTGTCATTAATAAGATGGTTTAAAAAATCTTCTGAGAGTATAAATCTGTGAAGTGCCAAGGTTGCTCTTTTATAGAGTGCAGAAAAAATTTGGTTTAGTCCATAATCAAGATTAAAGTAGAGTAAGCCCGAAATTACATCTTCTTCTTCTAAATGCAAATACTGAGAAACAACACGGGCAGAGTCTATAAGGTTTCTGTGAGAAATCACTATACCTTTTGGAGTTCCGCTTAGACCAAAAGAGTAAGTGATAAGTGCGTTGGAATGTCCACTTATTTCACAGATATATGGTTTTTTATAGTATTTAAAAATTTCTTCAAAAGAGGCTATATCTTTTGTTGTTGTCTCATATGAGATGATATGTCCACTGAAATTTATCTCTTCTATACTTTCAAGTTTCAGTTTATCGGTAATAATACATTTAATGTCACAATCATCAATAATATACTCTACCTGTTCGGGTTTTAAAAGTTTTGTAAGAGGTACAAAAATATAGTTCGTAGATAAAATTGCAAGAATTGCTATGACTTGCTCAATTCCTTTATTTGAATATATTCCTATTCTAGAGTGTTCAGGCAAGGCTAATTCACTCAAATAATATGCCACTTGATTTACTTTTGTAAGCAAGTCTGAATAAGTGATACTTTTTTCATTAAAAATGAGTGCCGTCTTATTTTCATGAGATAATGCAGAATCTTCGATGAGTGTTCTTATAGAATTTAGAGACATTATTTATCCTTTA
>JAGXIA010000125.1 GCA_024635885.1 Helicobacteraceae bacterium
AATAATGAATGAAATTTAGTGGAAATAATGTTTTAGTTACAGGTTCAAGTCGCGGTATTGGTGCAGAGATTGCAAAAACTTTAGCCTCGTTTGGTTTAAAGGTATGGGTTAATTACAGAAGCGGTGCAGCAGAAGCTGACGCTGTTAAAGAGTCCATCGAAGCTAATGGCGGACGTGCAGCAGTAATCGGCTTTGATGTAAGTGATGAAGATGCATTTACAGATGCTATAAAAACTATAGTAGAGAGTGATGGTGAACTTTCATATTTAGTAAATAATGCAGGTATTACAAATGATAAGCTTGCTCTTCGTATGAAAACTGATGATTTCATGAGTGTAATCAATGCTAACCTTACTTCTTGTTTTATAGGCTGTAGAGAATCTATGAAAGTTATGAGAAAGAAAAAATTTGGTGCTGTTGTAAATATTGCATCTATTGTCGGTGAAACTGGCAACGGTGGACAAACTAATTATGCTGCTTCAAAAGGTGGTGTTATTGCAATGACTAAAAGTTTTGCAATAGAAGCTGCAACAAGCGGCATCCGTTACAATACGGTAACTCCAGGATTTATTGCAACGGAAATGACTGATGCTTTAAGTGATGAAATTAAAGAGTCATTTACTTCTAAAATTCCTATGAAAAGATTTGGTAACCCCTCTGAAGTAGCAGAAGCAACCGCTTTTTTACTCTCTGACCACGCTAGTTACATAACTGGTGAAACATTAAAAGTTAATGGTGGAATGAATATGGCATAAAAGACATTTTGTCTTTTATGTAAACCACCAATATACGAATATAAATACAAAATAAATATCTTCCTTTTTTAAATTGCTTAAGTTAAGTATGATATAATTACGGGATTTTATACATAAACATAGGAGCTGGAATGGCACTTTTAGACGATATTAAAGAAGTAGTAGTAGAGCAATTAAGCGTTAACGCTGATGAAGTTAAAGAGGATGCTAAATTTGTTGAAGATTTAGGTGCAGACAGCCTTGACGTTGTTGAATTAGTAATGGCTCTTGAAGAGAAATTCGATATTGAAATCCCTGATGATGAAGCAGAAAAAATTCAAACTGTTAGAGATGTTGTTAATTATATAGAAAGTAAATAATAACCTTTTAACTCTACTGAGATTTTATTCTCAGTAGTAGAATCTTTTTAGAAGTTTACTTGGTGTTGATTTTTAAAAGTATTTTATAATTTTATAATAGATGGAGAATATTAAATGAGAAGAGTAGTAGTAACTGGTATGGGTATGATTAACTCGGTTGGAAATGATAAAGAAAGTTCTTTTAAGGCGATATGTGACGGTGTCTGCGGAATAGATACTATCACTCTTTTTGACCCTAGTGACTACAGTGTACAAATAGCTGGAGAAGTAAAAGACTTTGACCCTGCAACAGTTATGGCTCCAAAAGAAGTTAAAAAAGCTGACAGATTTATTCACTTAGGTCTTAAAGCTGCTCAAGAAGCTATGCTAGATGCAAATTTTGGCGAAGATATAGATATGGAAAGATTCGGTATTAGCGCTGGTTCTGGTATTGGTGGTCTTCCTTCAATTGAAAAAAATTCTATCATTTTAAGCACAAGAGGTCCTCGTAAAATTTCTCCATTTTTTATTCCAGGAGCCTTGGTAAATATGCTCGGTGGATTTGTTTCAATAGAACATGGCACTAAAGGACCAAATCTTTCTAGTGTAACTGCTTGTGCTGCGGGTACTCATGCAATAAGTGAAGCGTGCAAGACTATTATGTGTAATGGTGCTGAGAGAATGTTAGTAGTTTCTGCTGAGTGTGCTATAACAGGTGTCGGAATTGGCGGTTTCGCTGCAATGAAAGCACTTTCTACTAGAAATGACTCTCCAAAAACTTCTTCTCGTCCTTTTGATGCTGAGAGAGATGGTTTTGTTATGGGTGAGGGTGCAGCGTCTTTAGTACTTGAAGAGTACGAATGTGCAGTGGCTCGTGGAGCAAATATTTATGGCGAAATCATAGGATTTGGTGAGAGTGGAGATGCAAATCACATCACTACTCCAAGTCTTGATGGTCCTGCACGTGCTATGAAAGCGGCATACAAAATGGCAGGTTCTCCTAAACTTGATTATGTAAATGCACATGGGACAAGTACTCCTGTAAATGACAAGAATGAAACAGCAGCTGTTAAAGATTTACTTGGTGGGAAAGAAAATTGTCCTCCAATGAGTTCAATCAAAGGTCAAATCGGACACTGTCTTGGTGCTGCCGGCGGAATCGAAGCTGTAACTTGTCTTATGGCAATGAGAGATGGCATTATCCCTCCAACTATTAACTATACAACTCCAGATGAGAATTGTGATTTAGATATTGTTCCTAATGCTGCAAGAGCGGCTGAATTAAATGTAGTTATGAGTAATTCCTTTGGTTTTGGCGGAACTAACGGCGTATTGATTTTCAAAAAAATCTAGAAGTTTAAGGATTTAATTTGGCTACATATTTAGACTTTGAACAAAAAATAAAAAATATTCAAGAAGATATTATTTCTGCACAAGTTCGTCACGATGAGCATGCTGTGGGTATTCTTCAAATAGCATTAGATAAAGAAGTTTCAAAAACTTATAAAAATTTATCTGATTTTCAAAAACTTCAATTAGCTCGTCATCAAGACAGACCATACTCACTTGATTATATAAATTTAATCATGCGTGACAAATATGAACTTCATGGTGACAGACATTTTCGTGATGATGCAGCGATTGTATGTTATTTAGGGTATATTGGCGAAGAAAAAGTGATGGTTATCGGTGAGCAAAAAGGTCGTGGCACAAAAAATAAACTGAAAAGAAATTTTGGTATGCCCAATCCTGAAGGCTATAGAAAAGCATTACGTGCAGCTAAAATGGCAGAAAAGTTCAATATTCCTCTTCTAATGCTTATAGACACACCGGGTGCATATCCAGGTTTAGGTGCAGAAGAGAGAAACCAAAGTGAAGCAATCGCAAGAAACTTACTAGAACTAGCTGAGCTTGATACACCTACTGTATCTATAGTTATAGGCGAAGGTGGAAGTGGAGGTGCATTGGCTATTGGTGTTGCTGACAGACTTGCAATGATGAGATACTCTGTATTTAGTGTTATTTCACCTGAGGGTTGTTCTGCAATTTTATGGAACGATCCGACTAAAGCAGAAGCAGCTACTAATGCTATGAAAATTACAAGTAATGATTTGAAAGAATTAAATCTTATTGATGATGTACTTGATGAGCCGCTTATTGGCGCACATAGAGATAAAGATAAGAGTGCAGAAGTTATTGCTGAATATTTTTTAAAATCTCTAAAAGAACTTCGTGAAATGAGCAGCGAAGATAGAATGAGTGCAAGATATGACAAACTGATGAGCGCAGGTGCTTACTCAGAGTAATCTTTACTCTGTCTCTTTTTCAATCTCTTCTTGATTCTCTCTAAGAGGGTCAAACTTTGGTCTTTTGAGCCTTGATGCTTCTTTTGAAAACTTTATTAAATCTTCTGCATTATTTATATTTTCTTTACAATTTTCCAAAGATAATTTAAATAGTTCATATGTGGTTAAAACATCACTCATTGCACGATGATGGGTGGCATTTGGATTTAAGTCAAAATAATCACTGAGGTAAGATAGCCCATATCTGTAAGATACTACAGTCCTCTCAGCCAATCCTAATGAACATAGACTTCTATTAAGCAGAGGCTCTAAACCAACTTTAGCAAATGAACCGGATATATATTTATAATCAAACTTTACATCATGTGCTACAAAAATAGAATCACGAATAAAGTTTTTAAACTCATGTAAAACAATTTTTAGACTTGGTGCATCTTTGGTGTCTTGTATACTTATCCCGGTTATCTTTGTGATATGCTCATTGATTTCATCACATTGAACCAATGATTCAAACCTATCTACAATAAGACCATTTTTAACTTTTACAGCAGCTATTTCAATAATCTGATGTTTATCTAGTTTAGAGCCGTTAGTCTCTATATCAACTATACAAAACTCTGCTTCACTCATAGAAATGAATTTCGTATCAAAGAAAAAATATCCCTGTTTTTTTACAATATTTAAGCCTTGGGCTCGCCATAGTTCTAATGAGAAGTCTAAGCCTTCTTTGAGTTGACTTCTTATTGACTCTAATGATAAACCATTTGAAGAAAGTTTAGAGATACTTTTTTGGTCTAAATGAAAATCATTACTTAGCATTTTTAATAAAGGCCTTTACTTTGGATGCTTCTTTTATACCGTGAGAAGCTTCGACTCCACTGCTGACGTCGACGCCATAGAAACCATACTCTTTTAATGAAGCAACATTGTCTGCATCAAGTCCACCGGCAAGTATGATCTTTGAGCAGTCTATATCTTTAAACCACTCTATATTTAGTCTTTTGCCAGCTCCACCGTAAGCTTCACAATAAACATCTATCAGTCTGTACTCATCGTTGTATTGCAGAATATCTTTTGCTTCTTTTGCTCTGATGACTTTAATGCAGGGTACTGTTATTTCTTCGTAAAGTTCTGCCGGAACATCGAAATGAAGTTGGGCAAGAGTCGCACCCGTTTCTTGGCATGTGGAATTAATTGTTTTGGCATCTACATTTACAAATAGAGCAACCTTCTCAACGAAAGGCGGAAGTTTTTTTATTATTTCTTTGGCATCTTCAACTGAGATATATCTTGGAGATTTTTCATAAAAAACAAAGCCAAGAGCATCTGCTCCTGCTTCTATCGCCATCATGGCATCTTTATAAGAAGTTATTCCGCATATCTTAGCCTTCATCTTTATATCTGCAAACTCTTGATTGCTTCTTCTCTATTTGCATGTTTAAAAACATAACTGCCGGCAACTACAATATCAACACCCGCATCTTTAAGGAGTTGAATATTTTTATCGCTTACTCCGCCATCTACTTCTATAAGACACTCCGGATTAAGTCTGTTTCTCATCTCATTGAGTTTTCTTGCTTTTGGTATAACAGAATCTATAAAGCTTTGTCCTCCAAAGCCTGGGTTTACACTCATAAGTAAAACCATGTCTAAATCTTGAAGTAAATATTCTACACTCTCAGGTGGCGTGTGAGGGTTCAAAACTATTGCAGGTTTTATCCCTAATGAACGTATTTTTTGTATAAGCCTGTGAGGGTGTTTCTCTTCTTCAATATGAAAAGAGATATACTCAGGCTTTAGTGGTGCAAACAGTTCTACAAAAAAAGTATTATTTTCAACCATTAAATGAATATCAAGTGGCTTTGTTGCGCACTTGGCAATAGCCGATACAACAACCGGCCCAATTGTCAGATTTGGAACAAAATGACCATCCATAACATCAACATGAACTAAATCACAACCCGCTTCACAAATTTCTTCGACATCTCTTTGTAAGTTGCCAAAATCTGCAGATAAAACACTTGGTGCTACTTTCATTTTTTTCCTTAACCCAAAAAGGGTATTATTTTTATGAAATTATACTGTTATAGTAGTTAGAAGAGACTTTTATCTGGTCAAGAAGAATAAAAACTTATCATTATCAAAGGCTAAATCTACTTGCGCACCCTTCCTTCCAAAGGTCATATCTAGTAAATCGTTAATATCACTGTATGTTCTAGGAAGAGTGATATTTACACTAATCCCTTGGTCTGCTAAGAGACTTTTTACTTTTCCACCAATTATATTTACCAATTCTGAGAGTGAATCTAAAATCAATTCTACATCGTCAGTACTTTCACCTATAAGTAATTCACATGATTTTTTAGCTATCTCTTTTGGAAAGACTAAGATTATCATTCCATCCATATCTCCATAAAAACCTATGGAACTGGCAATTTTATCTGTTTTATCTGCTATAGTAATTTCATTAATCTGGACAGCTTCTTTAAGTGCTTTGGAATTTGTCATCATCTCTATTGTTACAACGGTTGCATCTATAAACCTCGGAAGTTCCGTTACTGTAAGTCTTTTCAAATTTCGCTTATTTTTCATGACAGCGGCACTGCTTCCGCCAAGCTCTGCCATTAATTCTTTATCGTGTAATATATCATCCATCTGTGAAAAAAACATAATCCCGGCATCTTCCATAGTTTCTTGAAAAGAAACTGGCGTTTTTTCAAAAGAAAGCCCGGCAAAACATATTGTGGCATTATATTCAGCAGCTGCACTCGACAGTCTGGAGAAAAAGTTAAGAGCATGCACATTCATACTAATA
>JAGXIA010000031.1 GCA_024635885.1 Helicobacteraceae bacterium
AAATGGCAATAAAAAAGATGCTGTTTTTTCACCCCTTTCACAAAATAAACTTTTCGCCCAAAAAGACGGCTATCGCTTTTTTATGGAAAAAGAAATTTATGAACAAAGCGATGTTATCGTCGATACTATGATGGGAAGACTAAGTGATGAAGAGATTCTTTTTGATGAAATAGATAAATCTCTGTTTGATGGGATTAATGAGATAAAACTTTGTGCATGTGGAACTTCTTACCATGCTGCGCTTAGTGCATCTTACCTTTTTGAGAGATACGCTAAAGTTAAAACTTCTGTAGAAGTAGCGAGTGAGTTTAGATACAGAGAACCTATTATGACTCAAGACACTCTTTTTGTCGTTATTTCTCAAAGTGGGGAAACTGCAGATACACTTGAAACTCTAAAGATGGCAAAAAAAGCCGGCCTTAGAACATTAGTTATCTGTAATGTAGACAATTCTTCTATGGTAAGACTTGCAGATGCGAGTATACTGACGAGAGCCGGAATGGAAAAAGGTGTGGCTTCTACAAAAGCTTTTGCTACCCAAGTTACAGTATTTTGGATGTTAAGTCTTTATATCGCAAAATTGAAAAATTCTCTTGAGACAAAGGAGATAGTAAGACAGATTTCTCTTTTAAGAGAAGTTCCATCTTCTTTGATAGTCACTGACAATATGCATGAGCGAATCACACGTCTCTCAAAAAGGTATCTTCATGGACATGGCTTTTTCTTTATAGGTCGTGACATCTTCTTTCCGCTTGCTTTGGAAGGTGCATTAAAACTAAAAGAGATCTCCTATCTTCATGCTGAGGGCTATCCTTCTGGTGAGATGAAACATGGTCCTATCGCACTTGCAGACCCTGAACTTTTTACAATTGCCCTGCTTCCACAGCATCTGCTTTATGAAAAATCAAAAAGCAATGTTGAAGAATTAAGTGCAAGAGATTCAACTATTTGCGCTATCAGTCCTATAGAATTTGATAAAGCTGATGACTTTATACAGATTTCTAAATGTAAAGACTATATGCTTGAATTTTTTGAAATGATGGTTGTTGTTCAACTCTTAGCACTCGAAATTTCTATCAGACTTGGCAACGACGTTGATATGCCAAGAAACTTAGCGAAGAGTGTAACTGTAGAATAACTAAATTTAATAGATAATTGCATGTAAATTAATACACTTTCATTTTAAATTCATAATTTTTTTGCTATTATCCAATATAAATTGAACTGAAAGTGAGCTTCATGCAAACAAAATCAAAACTTCTTATAGCTATAACTCTTATGCTCCTCGGTCTGACCGCTGCTACCATCATTAATGTATCACTAAATTTTAGAGAATACAGTATAAATAGTGCTATTGACAAGTCAAGAATGGCTGCGACAATAGTAAAGGATGGTCTTACAGCTCATATGGTCAACGGCATGATGGATAAAAGAGAATATTTTTTAAATGAGATTTCAAGTAATGCAGAGGTTAAATCATTATGGATTTCCAGATCTGATAATGTTATAAAACAGTATGGCGAAGGTTTTAACAACGAGACTGTTAGAGATGCTATAGATACAGAAGTCCTCAACTCTGGCCGAATGATAAAAAATATCACAGAAACTACAGGTAAAATTACTCTGAGAGTAACTATTCCTTATAATGCAACTAAACATGCTAATACTGTTAACTGTTTAAGTTGTCATGATGTACAAAACGGCGATACACTTGGTGCAATAAGCATGGAGTTTGATATTAGCGACATGAGAAACAGTGGAATGTTGACAATCATAAAAATACTGGCAATAAACTTACTTTTTATTATTGTTTTCTTAAGTTTAATCAACCACTATGTCTCTCCTTATCTAAAGTTATTTATTAACTTGCAAGATGGAATCAAAAAAGCACATAGCGGAAATTTTACTCATAGGTTTAAAACTACTATTTCAGGAGAAGAAAAAAATATTGTTTCGCATATGAATATACTCTTTACAAAAATGCAAGAAACTTTTGGAAATATAAAGTATAATCTATCAACTTTTATACCTCAAGGTTGTGTCTCTTCAACTGATCCTCTTTATGAAGCTAAAACTATTATAGGTGAACTCTCAGATATATATAAATTTAAAAAGACCATAGAACTTGATTCATCAAAAGAAATGGTTTATTCAAGAATCATCGATGTATTAAAAATAAAATTCAATATAACAATGTTTGCATTTTATGAAGTTGACAATGTGTTACAAAATAGAAAATTAGTATATATTTCCAATGGAGATAGTATATGTTTTGACAGTGTTGATACAAATGCTACAGAGTGTAGAGCGCATAGAACTAAAACTGATGTTATATCAACAGAATTTATTAATCTATGTCAGACATGTGATTCAAAAGATCTGAAACATCTTTGTATCCCTTTTACTATTAATACAGATGCCTCATTGATCATATCTATTACATCTAAAACAAGTGATGAAATAAGTAAAATAAACTCTAAAATAGCGAGTATCAAGAATTACCTTGAAGCTGCGAAACCTGTTATCGAGAGCAAGATTCTTATGGATAAGCTTCGTGATAGTTCACTTAGAGATGGAATGACTGGGCTTTATAACAGAAGATTTTTAGAAGAATTTATAGACCAAGTAGTGAGTCAGGCAAAAAGAGACAAGGGAACATACTCTGTAATGATGCTTGATGTTGATTTTTTCAAAATGGTGAATGATACATATGGGCATGATGTTGGTGACCTTGTAATTGTAGAAATTGGCAAAATGTTAAAAGAAAAGGTTCGTGAATCTGATCTTGCTATAAGATATGGTGGAGAAGAATTTGTTGTATTGTTACATAATGCTACTGAAGAAGGTACTTATGACGTTGCTAAAAAAATACACTCTGCATTTGCAAACCTAATCTTTGATGTTGGCAACGGAGAGACTATGCAAAAAACTATGAGTATTGGTATAGCAAAATACCCAACTGATGGTGATACTATATGGAAATGTATTAAATTGGCAGATACAGCCTTATACAAAGCTAAAACAACCGGTAGAAATAAAATAGTAAGATATACTGCAGAAATGTCTGACAGTAAAGATGTTAGATAAATAATACACTCTAAGACATCGCTTATATATTAAGCTAGTCCTTCCTATTTGGGAATGACGGGCTTTTTTTGCCAGCGAAGCAATTCAATCTGTAAAGTTATTTAAAAAGTTAAAAGAGTGATGTAATTGCAAGGCGCATAGAGAGGAAGCGTACTAATGTACGTGACGAACGTAGCAACGCAGTAAGTGCGTCGCTATTTTAACTTTTTACTTTTTAGTGACAGCCGCAGCCTGTCCCACAACTCTCATCTTTTGGAGCCTCTTGCTTAGGAGCAGCAGCAGTTGAACATGCACTTACACCTGGAGCTGTTGTAGGCTGAACTCCTTTATTGTCAACTCCGCCATTTGCATTAATCTCTTCAATACTAGCCCAAATAGACTCAGCAGCAGCTATATAACGCTTAGAAGTCTCAGAACTTGGGTTTACAAAAGTAATAGGTTTACCTTCATCTCCACCTGTACGGATACTTGGCTCGATTGGAATCTCTGCAATTATTTTAGTATCAAATTCATCTGCCATAGGCTGAGATGTCCCTTTACCAAAAATATCATATTCTACACCAGTATCTGGGGCAATGAATCCACTCATATTTTCAATAATACCAGCTATAGGGATGTTTAATTTTCTAAACATATCTAATGAACGGCGAGAATCATCTAATGAAACTCCCTGTGGAGTTGTAACAGTTAAACCTACAGTTACCGGGACGCTTTGAGCTAAAGTTAGCTGAGCATCACCAGTTCCCGGAGGCATATCTATAACAAGTACATCCAGTTCAGACCATAAAATATCGCGTAAAAACTGCTCGATTGCTTTCATAATCATAGCACCACGCCAGATTAAAGATTGACCTGGTTCCATTAATGAACCCATTGACATAACTTCAATTCCATAGGCTTTAATTGGAAGAACTTTATTCCCATTTACTTCTGGCTTCACATCGTCAATACCCATCATACGAGGAATATTTGGACCATAGATATCTGCATCTAAAAGACCTACTTTTTTACCTTGCGCAGCAAGTGCAATAGCAATATTTACAGATGTAGTTGATTTACCAACTCCACCTTTTCCAGAACTAACCATTAAAAAGTTTTTAACTTGAGGCGCTATGTTTTTACCATGAGAAGAACTCTCTCTAGGCATTTGTGGAGCTTTAACATTACAAGTAACGTTTAGAGCACCGATAGCTTTTAGCTCTTTGTTTGCATCGTCACTAATCTGTTGTGCAACTTCTGGAGCACTTGAGGTAATCTCCACAGTGAAACTCACATCATTGCCATCTATTACTATATTATTTACAAATCCAAAAGTTACAATATCCTTAGTAAAACCTGGATATAAAACTTTTGAAAGTGCTGATTTTACAATTTCTTCTGTCATTACAATTTTCCTTTAATCTTTTTATAAATATTTTAGCTTCGATACTCTAGCATATTTAAATAAGACAAAAATTGTCCTCTTTAAACATATTTTATATTTAAGCTTCGTTTTAAGCTATTGCTCTAGCTCTTTCTTCTTCAGCTAATCTGGCATCTTCTGCAATTTGGGCGATCATTTCCGGATTGTCCATAATACTTTGAGTTATTTTATAAGAACAAAACTTTGGTCCACACATAGAACAAAATTCTGCTTCTTTAAATACATCTTGAGGAAGAGTTTCATCATGGTACTCACGAGCTCTCTCACTATCAAGGGCAAGCTCAAACTGCTTTTCCCAATCAAAGCTATATCTAGCATCACTCATCGCGTCATCAACGTCTCTTGCACCTTTACGGCCACGAGCAATATCAGCAGCATGTGCAGCTATCTTATAAGCAATAATACCTTCACGTACATCAGCAGCGTTAGGAAGACCTAAATGTTCCTTAGGCGTAACGTAACATAGCATTGAAGCACCATGCCATCCACCAACTGCAGCACCGATTGCTGAAGAGATATGGTCATACCCTGCAGCAATATCAGTCACTAAGGGGCCAAGAATATAAAAAGGTGCTTCATGACAAAGTTCACGTTGAATTTTCATATTACGTTCAATCTGATTTAATGGAACATGACCTGGACCTTCAATCATAACCTGAACATTTTTTTCCCAAGCTCTAAGAGTCAATTCTCCTAAAACTTTAAGCTCTCCTAATTGTGCATCATCTGATGCATCGGCTAAACAACCCGGACGGAGTGAATCACCAAGAGAGAGTGAAACATCATATTTAGCACAGATATCTAATATATCATCAAATGCTGTATAGAATGGATTTTCTCTATGGTAGTGCATCATCCATGCAGCCATAAGTGATCCACCGCGGGAGACGATTCCCATTTTTCTTTTAGCGACTTTTGGCATAGTTGAAAGTAAAAAACCGGCATGAATAGTAAAATAACTCACCCCTTGTTGTGCTTGGCGTTCTAGTACATCAAGCATTACTTCTATGCTTAAGTCTTCTATTTTATTTCCAACATCATGAAGAATTTGATAAATAGGCACTGTTCCGATAGGAATTTTTGATGAGGCGATAACAGCTTTACGTATTTCGTCTAAATCTCCACCAGTTGAGAGGTCCATGGCTGTATCAGCTTTATAGTGCTGAGAAACTTCCATTTTTTCAACTTCACCTTGAACATCCGAAGCAATTGCAGAAGAACCAATGTTAGCATTGATTTTACATTTACTTGCAATCCCTATAGCCATTGGCTCTAATGAAATATGGTTAATATTGGCCGGTATAATTAATCTACCGCGAGCAATTTCACTACGAACTAGCTCAGGAGACAGGTCTTCTATCTTAGCAACATATTCCATTTCTTCTGTAATAATACCTTGCTTTGCATAGTACATCTGTGTACGAACTGCATCATCTTTTCTTTTTTCTACCCATGAAGATCTCATAATTTCTCCTAAATTTTATACATTAGTACATATATAGATATTGGAAATATAATCAAATAAAGTTAATCTAATATAAAGTAAGTTACTAGAATTAATATTTTAGGTTAACTTTGACAAAATATATCATATTCTCATTTCATTCAAGATAAAAAAAAGCCTCATTTGTGTATAATTTCGTAACACTTTAAACTTTCAGGAGCATTTTTGTCCGACTTGACACTTATTTTACTTGCTGCTGGTAGTTCTAGCAGATTTAAGTTAGATGTAAAAAAGCAATGGCTGAGAATTGATCACAAGCCATTGTGGCAATTTGTAGCAGATAGACTTCAAAAGACTGGTTTATTCGAGAAAATAATTATTACATCTTCTGATGATGATTTAGAATTTATGAAACATTATTCTGATTATATTTTTATAGAGGGTGGTCAGACAAGACAAGAATCACTCACAAATGCGCTAAGTCATGTTAACAGCGAGTTTGTTCTTGTCAGTGACATTGCAAGATCATGTATTAGTGAAGAGTTTTTAAAAACTATCATTAGTAAAAAAGGGGAAGCTGACTGCATCGTTCCGTATCTTAAAGTAACTGACACTGTTGTTTATGAGGACAAAACTATAGACAGAGAAAAAGTAAAAAGAGTGCAAACACCTCAGCTCTCAAAAACTTCTGTTTTAAAAAAAGCATTGCAAACAAATGAAGATTTTACGGATGAGAGCAGTGCTATAGTAGCCAGTGGAGGAAGTAGAGAATTTGCATTAGGTGAAGAAAATGCTCATAAGATAACATTTATTCATGACTTGAACAAACTCTCATGCTTGGACAAACCATCAACTGACACCTTAAGCGGAACAGGTTTTGATGTTCATGCTTTTGATGACAAAGGTGAGATGTATCTTGGCGGAGTTAAGGTAGATTCAGACTTTGGTTTTAAAGCCCACAGTGATGGAGATGTCGCAATTCATGCACTTATAGATGCCCTTTTAGGTGCTGCGGGCATGGGTGATATAGGGATGATGTTTCCAGACAGTGATTATATATACAAAGGTATAGATTCTAAAGAACTCTTAAAGAGAGTTGTTAGAAAAATACGTAATTTTGGTTTTATAATTATAAATGTCGATATAACAATAACAGCAGAGACCCCGCGACTCTCAAAATACAAACTGCAGATGAGGAAAACACTTGCCAAAATACTAGATATAGATGGCGCTAGAGTAAACATAAAAGCTACAACAACTGAAAAACTTGGATTTATCGGAAGAAGTGAAGGTGTTGGCGTTATAGCAAACGCAAATCTAAAATATTTTAATTGGACAGAAGAACCACTTAACTAAGGCAAATAATTGAAAATACTAATAATAGAAAATGAAATTTATCTAGCGCAGAGCATTGCAACGAAGCTAGGTGAACTCGGTCACACTTGTGAAATGTGTACATCTACAAAAGACGCCATAAAAAGTAATAACTATGATGTAGTTTTACTCTCTACAAATATTAATGGTCAAGATTTCAACCCGGTTATCGAGACTTTTAAAAATTCGATTATTATTCTTATGGTTTCTTATATAAGTAATGACACAGTTTCAAAACCACTGAGTGCCGGTGCAAAAGATTATATTTTGAAACCATTTATGATAGAAGAGTTAATTCGTAAGATAGACCATTACCAAGATTATGAAAAATTAAAAAAGAGAAATGAGGCTTATGAAAAGTACTTAAATCACTCTTTCTCAAGTGTTACACAAGATCATAATCATAAGAGTATTGAACTGCCAATTTTCATATCTTCCAGTTTTCAAAAATATGTTGATGCATTTGCTTTTAATCATGCCATTTCAAAAAATCTTCCTTTACATTTTATAACACTAAGCGATGCAAAAGCCATCAGTGAGATTGCATCACTCCCTCAAAATTCTATTATTTATATTATAAACTTTCAAATGCTTAAAAAGAACGAAAGAAAAGCATTTTATGAAGTCATAGCTGACAGAGAAGTCATTGTTGCCAGCACTGACAAAATAGAAGATGTTGAATACCCTGTTTTAGAGATTAAAAGTGAAAATAATATTTTTGAACAAGGGGATATTTTACCGATTGAAGATTATGTTAAATACATTGTATTAAGTTATCAGCATAAATTTCCAGATACGGAATTATCTAAAAAACTAGGTATATCTCGTAAAAGTTTATGGGAAAAGAGAAAGAAATATGACATCATCAAGAAAAAATAAAACCCTTTTTATAGACAAAGAGGCAGCCTCGGTATTAGAGTTAGTTAAAGATGGTCTTTTATTTCCCGTCACTAAACTTATGGGTACAAAAGAGAGTGAAGAAGTTCTTAGAACCGGACTGATAAATGGTAAAACCTTCCCTTTTCCTTTTGTGTTGGCCCCATCTGGGCAAAAGAATGTTGATGTACTCAGTTCACTGAAAAAAGGTGAAGAGGTTACAATAATTTGTGATGACCTTGAGTTTGCAACACTTATTGTAGATGAAACCTTTCAAATAAACCCCAGTCAAAGAATAAAGCATCTCTACGGTACTGATGATTTATCTCATCCTGGTGTTATGGCAACGATGAAAAGGATTGGTCCCTGGGCAATCAGTGGAGAATACACTCTTTTGCGCACGCACACTAATGAGTCTAAAAATAAGATACAAGAAGCTAAGCATATTATTGATGCAAAACATACCACGGCACTTGTAATGGCCGCAAACCCACTACACCGTGGACATGAACGTCTTATTAGACAAGCACTTGACACAACTGATTTACTTGTGATATTTTTATTGAAACCTTATGATAGCGCTAACTTAAGTTATGAAATCAGAAAAGAATCCTTAGATTATTTCATAAATAACTTTTTACCAAAAAATAGAGTAATCGTAGTTCCGCTTGAAAACAGTTATATCTTTGCGGGCTACAATGAAATTATTATTGATGCGATAGTAACTAAAAACTACGGGTGCGACAGACTTACTGTTGGCAGAAACCATGCCGGTCTTGGAATGTTTTATGATTGTAATTCCAATAAATCAATCATAGATAAAGTTATTGGAATAGATATAGAGATCAATATAGCTAGCGAATATGTTTACTGTGATAAATGTACAACCCTTGTTAGTAAAAGTTCTTGTCCACATGGGCAACATAACCAAATATCTTATCATGCTGATTCAATTTTAGAGTTACTCAAACTGGGTCTTTTGCCTCCTGCAGTTTTAATAAGAAAAGAAATTTCATCTTTTTTACTCTCTAAACTATACCCCAATAGGTTTAAAAATTTAGAAAAACTTTATTATGACCTCTTGCCTATTGAAGGTCTTTTAAAAGAACACACTGAAAAAGATTTTTATTTAGAATTGATTAAACTCTATCAGACTACCTCACTAACTTAGGAAAATATATGAATTGGTTTTTTATAACACTTGGATATAGCGGCTTATCTCCAAAAGCACCTGGAACTGTTGGTACGCTAGTAGCATTACCTCTTGGAATGCTAATTTTAATATATTTTAATGCTCAAACTCTCTTTTTGTCTGCACTTTTGATTTCGGTGATAGCCATAAAATCAATTAACAAATACGAGCTAACAAGCGGAATCCATGATGATAAAAGAATTGTAATAGATGAACTTGCCGGCATGTGGTTTGCACTCAGTGTAGCACCTGCAATCAGTGTAAGTCTGAGCGAAGTCGGCATATTCGAAAATGGATTTTTAATCCAAAGTGCTTTATCATTTGCCTTATTTAGATATTTTGATATTGCGAAACCTTCTATTATTGGAAGAATTGATCGTGAAACCAAAGGTGGACTTGGTGTGATGGGCGATGATATTATCGCCGGATTTGCCGCAGGAATACTAAGTGCCCTTATATGGCAAGGACTATTATATTTTCTATAAGTATGTTTTGTTATAATTTATCAAAATAATACTCAAGGTAATTTAAAATGAAAAAACTATGTATATCCGTCGTTTTTTATATATTTTCAACTCTAAACTTATCTGCACAAGAGTTGAAAAACCATGGCGATACCCTCGCCCAAAAAGCAACTTCAAACATATACACAGAACAGACTTTATGGTTAACTATTTTTGCTCTGCTAATCGTAATGTTTATTATTCTAGTTGTATCTACTTTACGAATTAAAAACCTAAAAAACAAACATGCTCAAGTTATAGATATGCAAGATACAATCAAACAACGACATGATGAACTTCTTTCAGATATGAGTAAACATATCCAAAACATGGCTCAAGAAGCTGTAAGAAGCACACATGAACTAGCTGATAAGATTGATCATTCTGATTTTAGAAAAATTGTTTCTTCGGAAAATAAACTTCTCGGTATAACCAATGACCTTATCGAATTTTTAAGACTAAAGTCCAAAAAAGTTGAAATAATCAATGAAAACTACAAACTTCTCAATCTACTTAATGACACATCGGGTATCTTAAGCTCTAACTATAGAGGTAAGGATATAGAACTAAACTATGATATAGACAATAATATACCCAATGTACTTATTGGTGATACACTAAATCTAAATAAGATTTTAGTAAATATTTTAGAATACTGTATAGACAATAAATCTAGTGAGCTTACTCTAAAAATCTATAAAACCACTAAATTCAATACAGAATCAAAACTAAACTTCTCTATAAAAACAAATATGAGAATAGACATAAAAGACAATGCAACTCTGTTTGAGTCAGTATATAATGAAAAAACAAGTAAGTATGATGACTTAGACCTTTTTGTCGCTAAAGAATTGGCTTTGTTAATGCAAGGTGACCTTGTAGCTAAAAAGCAAAAGGACAACTCTGTAGAGTTCCTACTTACTATCCCTTTTAACTCAGTTAAAGATGAAAATTTTAAACTAGAAGAAAAATTAGCAAATAAAAAAGTTTTAATTGTTGACAGTAATTACCACTCTGCACTTGCAATACAAAAAGTATTTTTAAACTTGAACTATAAAGCAGATGTACAATCAAAAGAGAATTATCTCTTAAATAAATCTGACTTTTCTCTTTATGACATCATTGTTCTTGATAAAAAACTATTTAACAAAACTGCTATACAAGCTATCAAAAAGTCAGAGGCTAAAGTTATATCTGTTGGAACTATATTTAACTTTTTACAAGCCAATGCAAATAAAAGCATTTCAAATATAGAGCTATCAAAGCCTATCACTAGAGAGTGTGCTTTAGATGCCTTTGCTGAACTTTATTCTCCTGTCAGTAAAATAGTTGAAGCTGATATAGAAGATGTAGACACTTCAATTGAACCACTTAAGATACATAGAGAAATTTTTGCTAATACTCCAGATGTGACTTTAGAAAAATTTTCAGAATTTAAAGGGAGTAACTTACTTCTAGTAGAAGATAATTACATCAATCAAAAAGTACTAACAAGTGTGCTTAATAAATCTGGAATCATTATTACCATAGCGAATAATGGACAAGAAGCAATTGATTTCATAAAATCAGACAAAAAATTTGACTTAGTTTTAATGGACATAAATATGCCTATAATGGATGGTTATACAGCAACCAGTATAATCAGAGAGGACACTAGCTACAACTCTCTGCCTATAGTTTCACTAACTGCATTAACAACTACTGATGAAGTCACTAAAATGTTTGCATGTGGAATGAACGGATTTCTGGCAAAGCCATTTTACAAAGAAAAACTTTTTACAGTTTTTAATATTTTTATCGCTAATAAACCTGTCTTTGGTAGAGCCCCGCTTACCCAAAAGGACAAAGCCAAAGATTTTGAAGGCTTAAATATAAATGTAGGAATTGCCAATACTGACAATAATCCTATCTTCTACAAAGAGGTTCTTAATGAGTTTAAAGATGCCTATGGAGATACAGCAGGTACTTTTAAAACACTGGTTGAAGATTATAGGTTTGAGCAGCTTAGAATCTTCTGCCTAGATTTAAAAGGTTTATCAGGTGCTATAGGAGCATCTCAGATGCACAGTTTGTCTACAGAGATACTGCAACTTCTTATATTTAAAAAGCATGATATACTTAGTAGTTATATCATAAATTATACAGATGAGTTAACTAAACTTAATAAAGCAATAGACAATTATCTAGCCTTATAGCACATCTATTGTATTGAGATAGCTGTATGCATTGCTAGAGCAATCTATATGCTTGCGCCGTAAGTTCTTCTATCATATCATCATAACCTATATAGTTTGCGCCAAGCTGGCTTGCTCTTGTTTTAAGCACTGAATACTCTTTGAAATTCTTCATATCAAGATTATACAAGGGTAATTTTTCAACCATATTCAAATTTGCTAAATTTGAAAAATCTAAAACTGCATCAAAGCCACTAAAGTCAATACTCATTGATTCCGAAATACGATTTATATCGGGATTGCTAAGTTCCATCTCATCACAAAAAACCATAAGCTCTTCGAGGCTGTCATTAAAATAACTCAGTTGAAATCCACATGCCATAAGTGAAAAAGCTTTGGCATGTGGATTAGTTCCTATAAGAGCTATTTTAGTAACACCTAAATCTTTTAGTTTTTCTAGAAGAACTCTTGTACTGAAAATATCACCTCGAAGTTTTTCACCTTCTCGAAAAACGATATCGCACATGCCACTTCTCTTGACTAAACCACTCGCTTCATCAATTATCTCTACACTCTGTCTTACATATTCATTTGAAATAATAGCACCGTTGACATGCGATTGTTT
The DNA here is from genome assembly GCA_024635885.1 of Helicobacteraceae bacterium. Taxonomy (GTDB): domain Bacteria; phylum Campylobacterota; class Campylobacteria; order Campylobacterales; family Sulfurimonadaceae; genus Sulfurimonas. Next base: position 12,699 of record JAGXIA010000031.1, read on the forward strand.
CATATTATTTAAAGTAAAGAAAAAATCATCTGAACGAATGTTCATAGGTATCATCATTATATCATCTTGATTTGCTTTGAACATTTTATTGATGACAGCACAGAATCTACTGCTACCGGCATGTTCACCTATAAGCCCAAAAAGTTTTGTTTGATGAGAAATTTCATTTGCATTGTTCATCATAGTACATATTCCTTATTACATATCATCAGTTATTCCCCAAAGCGCTCTTGCTTCTTCTTCTTCTATTTTACATCTTTGGCATAGTTTATCACTGCTGTTTGTGCTAAAAACAGCATTACACTCATCACATCTTCTTACATTAAAAGATACTAAGTTTTGTACTTCTGGTTCAAAGAATTCTTTTACGTTGTAAGAGCCCGACAATTTTATAGCATCCGGTTCACATACATCATGGCATATACTACATTTTATACACAAAAAAGGGTCAAAGTCAACTTTAGAATTTTTAATATCTGAAGTTAAAGCCCCTGTTGGACAAAGTCTATAACACATTTGACAGGCAGTACAGGTCTCTTCGTTCATAATTTTTTGAGAAGTGAATGTAACTTCTGACGCATCAACTATATGAAAGACTGATGGCTTATCAACTCTCTTAATAGCTGTAAAAAGCAGTTTTCTTCTTTGGGGTATACGTTTTTGTTTCAAAAGAGCTATATCTGTTTTTCCCAAAGTATGCTCAACTAACTCATCAGTTGCTTTTTTAACTTCTTGCTCAAAGCTAGCTTTACCCTTAGCGATTGTTGTCAAATTTATAGAACGAAGGAATTCTCTTCTATCACCTTCTTTAACTTCGCCCTTGCCAAGAAATCCGACATCTTCAAGTTTTATAACTGCCTCATCTTCCATTGCTTCTAAAAGGTAAGAAGCCTCTTCACAATTTTTAAGAATCTGTGGCTTACACGTATGCGCAATATCGCAAGTATCACAATGCCCCATATCTAGAACAATCTCTTTTTTGAGTATTGCTAAAGAGATAATATGTTCAACACTAAGTGCTGCGATACAAGGAACATTTTTTCTGCAAGAAATTAAATTTTCATTATCTTCTAAAAAGTCAAAGAAGAAATTTGAAGGATTGAAGTCATCAAGAGAAAGGGCTTCGTTTGGACAGATAGCATCACAGGCTCCACAACCGACACAAGATGAAAAGTTAATACTCGGCAGTGGATTAGCTCCAACTACTATGGCTCCGGTTGGACATATGATTTCACATTTATTACATTCACTCTCTTTACTCAAAGAGCGAACACATTTACTGGCATCTAAAGCTATTAAAGACATTTTATCTGTTAACCCTTGATTGTATATTTTGCATCACTGATGAGCCTCTCTTTAGGTCTAAAAAATTTATATTGATTTTAAAAATGATGATTTTATCACAAAAGACTGAATATATGATTACATAGTTTCATTATATCTAGATATAAGAATTTAATATTTCCACATGCCCTTCTCTCATTGTCTACTTAGTTTTCTTTATATATAGATACAGAAGGAAATGCAAACTCTATTGAATTTTTCTCTAAAATAGCCATTATTTTATGCATAATATCTTCTTTAGTTGTGAGCCAATCGTCCCATGCAACAGATTTTGTAAAACAGTATACTAAAATATTTATGCTTGAGTCGGAAAACTCATCAAGGTAAACCAGTAAATTCTTTTTAACGCCCTGATAATCATCTTTGGAAACCAGTTTAGCTTTTGAATCAAAATTATATTCATTAGCTGTATTTTGTGTTGCAATTTGGGGATGTTTATCTAACATCTCACGAATCTCATTGACCGTATTTTTAATATCCTCTGACTTTGAACTGTATTTAATCCCTAGACTCATTTTTATACGACGTCCAAGTCTTCGTTTATTCCAGTTCTTCACATCTTTATTAGCCAAGCTTGAATTTGGAATAGCTATTAAAGCGTTGTCAAATGTTCTAAGCGTTGTTACTCTTAGACCAATCTCGATTACGACACCCTCTTCTCCGTCTACAACAATCCAATCACCTTGAGAAAAAACATCACTCAGTAAAATAGAGAGTGTTCCAAAGAAATTTGAAAGACTGTCTTTGGCAGCCAAGGCAACAGCAAAACCACCAATACCAAGTCCTGAGAGTACAGCTGTTAAATTTGCACCGGCAAAATGTAAAATAAATAAAAATCCGATAATAATTACAATAAAGTTAATTATCTTCTTACCTACATTTATTATCTCATGTTTTATATGTGTATTTGTATCGGCTATGTCATGTATTTTAATATTTGCAACTACGTTAAGAACTCTATAAGCCAACCAAAAAAACAAAAATGTGTACAATACATTAAAGACCTTACTAAAAGCATCTATACTGATAAAATCATTATAGATATAAATAGCAAATTCAATATTAATTACTACAATAGCTAGACTTAAAGGCTTTTTTGCCTTTTTCATTATTCCATCTGCATATCTTTTTAAAAAATTTGTCTTTAAAAAATACATTTCAAGATAAACATAAAGAACTGTTCTTATAAAATAAACAATCAAAGAGAGCGCTAAGATAGATAATATTTTTACAACACTAAGCCCATATTGTTCTAAAGTAGGATTAACAGCTTTAGCAAAATCTGTGTCATTGACAGCTACTACAGTTGCCGTTAAATTGTATTTCGAATATTTATTTAGTCTATACATTCTTTTCTCAAAACTATATAAATGATTAATTACATCTATATTAATTTCAACCAAAGCGTAAAATTCTCTAATATTTGCCTGTGCTTCTCTTAATGTTTTAGAATCTTCTTCAATAACTAAAAACTGCTTATAGTCCTTATCGAGAAGTTTTTGATTTTGAAGCTGATTCTCTACTATATATGCATTCAGCTTAGTTTCAAAATCATTAATATCAGAAGTATCTAATGCTAATAATATCTTCCTCATCATACTTTTTTGATAAGCAATAAGTTCATAAGACTTTAACTTGACTTCATCTCTAAGTACAGCGTATGCATTGTCCGCACTCTTATTTATCCTAATGACTTTTTTAAGTCTTAAGATCTCTTGAACATACGGATTTTTGTCTTGTAAGTAATTCTGCTTATTACTCATAATATATTCTAAAGCTCTGGAATAACTTTCTTCTTGTGCCCCAAGCAAATCTTCCATCTTTTCTTGGCTTATATTAGAATCATTCATCTGATATATAAAGTCAAGTTGCTCCTCAATAAAGGGACTGTACTCAGACTTTGCTCCAGCTGAGACACCAAGTAAAAATATAATTATGAATATAAACTTTTTTATAACGTATCCTTTTAATGTCTAATGCTAAATAAGAGAAGTCATAATTTTATTTACTGTTATGCTCACTTCTTTTATATCTCTAATTTCTTTAGACATAAATTTATCTACCTGTTCTTTTATCTCTACAAATGTTTCTGGCTGATTGTTCAGGTAGTTTTCAAAAGCTTCCTGAGGACTCTCATGAACTCTTTGAAACTCAAGTATTTTCTCTGTGTAGTTAACAACAATGTATTCTATATATTGTAAAATTTGATGTCTTAAAACTTTTTCATATTCTGATTTAATCTCTATAGAGTCTAGAGAGACTATCATCTCAAGTATCTTAAACTCACCAACAATCAAATAAAACAGCATTGCAACATTATTAAATGAATGTGATGAAGTCTCTTTGACCATAATAGCTGCAACAGCAAATCTAAGATAATCAATTGCTGAAAAGAAAAGATTAAACTGTTTATTTTCAGGCAAGATTTCTACAATTTTATCAGAGCGCAGGTGATGAAGTAATTTAAACAGATCATCTTTATAATCAAGTATATGGTTCACATCCACTTTATGTTTATTTAAAAACTTAAGCATCCATCTTGTGCTGAAAATAAGTGTTCTTTCTATTTCATTGAGTAATTTATACTGAGTATTTATATCAAGTTTAAGATCATTTCTATATATTTCATATCTAATGTCATTTGCACCAAAAAGCTGGTTAGTTATAAGGTATGATTTAATCTTAAGTAAAAACTTATCATTATGTTTTGCATCATAATTAGATATAAAAGTAGCTCCTTGAAGATTTACAATAAGATCAGCTATCACTGTTGCTATTATCTCACGACGAAGAGGATGTTGAACAATTTCATGTTCATACGCAGCAACAAAAGATTTTGGAAAATATTTAAACAGATACTGATTTGCAAATGTTTCATCTATGAGAGTTGACTCTATCAGTTTTGTTTTAATGAAGATTTTAGAATATGAAATCAATGAACTTATAACAGGCCTTACAATAGAACCTTCAGGACATAAAATTTCATTAATATTCTCATTTTTAGGAATAAAAAAATCATGCCTGTTAAAGCTGGAAAGATTGTTTTCTAAAACTTCAATCGTAGAAATAAAATCATTTAAATAATGTTTACTTAAAGATGTGTTTCTTGAGATTATCAGAGCTTGATAATAGTTGTTCCATAGCACTAAATTTACAACTTTATCTGTTAAATTATGGAGCGTTTTAGCGGCAGATTCCGCACTCAGCAGATTTTTAGACGTGATTATATTTAGAAGAATTTTTAAATTTACCTCATGGTCTGAAGTATTTACTCCTGCTGAATTGTCTATGCCGTCAATATTTATTTTACCGCCATATCTTGCATATTCAATTCGGGCTTTTTGAGTAAAGCCAAGATTTCCGCCTTCACAAACGACCTTAGCATGAACTTCATGCGCATCTAGTCTCACAGCTTCATTTTGTTTATCACCAAGGTCTAAATTGCTCTCCTCGCTGCTCTTTACATAAGTTCCAACTCCACCATTAAAAAGAAGGTCAACTTTCATCATTAAAACTTTTCTTGCAAGCTCTTCGCCACTCATAGTTTTTCTAACAGTTCCTATCATTTTTTTAATCTCATCACTTAACTCTATGCTTTTAGTAGAACGAAGGAAAACACCGCCACCTTGAGATATAAGCTCTTTGTTATAAGCACTCCAACTGCCATTTTTGGCATTGAATAATCGTTCACGTTCCTCAAAACTTTTTACTTCATCGGGATTAGGGTCTATAAATATATCTTTATGAGATACGGCAGCCAGAAGTTTAAATGCTTTAGAATATAAAAGCCCATTCCCAAAAACATCACCGTTCATGCTTCCAATGCCCACAAGAGTGATTGGTGTTTTTTGAATATCGATTCCATTCTCTATAAAAAATCTCTCTGAGGAAATCAATGCTCCACGTGCTGTTATACCTAAATCTTTATGACCAAATCCATTACTTCCACCACTCGCAAAAGAATCCCCAAGCCAATACCCTCTTTCTTTTGATATAGCATTAGCAACATCACTCATTGAAGCAGTACCTTTATCTGCTGCAACAACAAAATAAGCATCTTCCCCGTCATAGGCAACTATATTTTCGGGAGTAATAATTTTACCTTCTACCATATTGTCAACTAAATCAAGCATATTATTTATAAAGATGCTATAAATTTCTGTAAAAAACTCTTTGCTTATCTCTGAAGCTTCTTTACGTATAACAAAACCGCCTTTTGCTCCATCAGGAATAATAATAGAGTTTTTACCTTCTTGAGTAATCATAAGTGATTTTATCTCTTGACGATAATCTTCATGGCGTTCACTCCATCTAAGACCACCTCTACTAATTTTACTCATTCGTAAATGAAGACCGCTAAAATCTGTATGATAAACAAAAGCCTCTATATTTGGTTGAAGTCCTTTTAAATTTTCTGAAAAGCTTTTAATATCTATTTTAAATGCGATTGCATTATTTCTTATAAAGTAGTTTGTTCTAAGAAGATTTTTAAGCAGTGCATATGTGAGTTTAAGGATTTTATCATCCATAATATTTGGTACATCTTTAATAAGCTCTTCTATTTCGATTTCTAAATCTCTCATGACTTTGTCACGTTTAGTCAATTTTGGATCAAACTTAGCTAAGAAGTAATCTACAAAAAGTTTAGATATATGTGAATATTGTGTAATAGTACTTGAAATTGCACTTTGATTTAAAGAAATAACAGCCTGGTCAATGTATTCAATAAATGCACGAAGCAGCATGATTTTTCGTATAGACAAGTCTTCATTATAAACAAGAGAAAAAAGTCTGCATCTTGAAAAAATAGTGCCGTTGAGTGAATCAGAGATAACTCTCTCTATGTTAGATTTAGATTTAGTAATTTTTTGTGTATCGTCGAGTTTCAGATTAAAACGATTGATAAATATGTTCTTTTTATTTTTTACTATTTTATATGAGATTTCATCTATAATATTAAAACCAAAATCATGCAAAATCGGTATTATAGAAGAGAGATACAATTGAGTAGTTGTATAAATATTAATTGATGAAATTGTAGAATTTACTGTAATATTTGTAACGATTTTATCTTTGAGAATACTCTCATATATTTCATCACTGACATTTAAATCTTCTGGTGAGAGAAGCGTAGAACAGACTGCATTTATGGAAGAATTTGACATAGTAACACCTTGTAAATAATTATTTCTGTTATATTGTAGCACAAAATAAATTTTCTGTTTATTATCAAACATTTCCACATGCCAAGAACGGATTTAATCGCTCAGACAACAGATTTTACTCTCACTTTACACTTATACTATATGATGACATTATGTGTGTTTACAAAATCATACATTTATCTTAGCAAAAGTGAATCAAATGAAGAAAAAACTATCTATACTTCAAAAATCTTTAATCGCATTGGTACCGACTTTTGCACTCTTTTTTATTATATTGAGCTTTTTTGCATCCTATCAAATAAACTTGATTTCAACTACAGTTTACAAGCAGCAATCAGCACAACTTCGAGAAAATATTACAAAAGCTTTAGAATTCAAATTAGAAGCAATAAAAAATATCGTTTTATGCATATCTAAAAACAGTACTATTGTCTCGGATATGTACGATGAAAACCGTGAAGGTATTTATAAGGAGATAAGCAATATTAGGACTGCTCTTAACAATGAATCATCTTTTAAAAATCCACTTATTCAAGTTGTGGACACATGGAGTGCTTCTTATGTTAAATCATGGAATAAAAAAGCTTATGGTGCTAATGTTTCCAGTCGTGAAAGCATTAATATTGTTAAAGAAACAAAAAAAGCTTTTGCGGGGAATGAACTTACTCGCGGGGGTTTAATGATTGTATCAACAGCTCCTCTTCTTTTAACTGAATACGGGGAATCAGAATATTTAGGAAGTATAGATTTTATTTTGCGCTATAACTCTCTTGTATACAAAAGTGGCAATCCTCAAGATACCAGAGAATTGCTTGTGTTAGTGGATAAAAAACATTTAGAGCAGATACAGCTTATAGATGAACCCGTTTCACTAAATGATTATTACGTTGATTTAGATAAAGAGTTTATTGATAAACCTTTCTTAGAAGCGGCCAAAAACATTGACTTGCAACTTCTTAAAAAACAGGGCTATATTACTGATGATAAATATTTTTATACATACAAAACTATTTATAATAATAACAACAAAGAGTTAGGGATATTTTTACTTGGAGACTCTCTGGATGTGGTAGAACTTGCTGTTAAAGAGACTAGTAAGGGTTTCATAACACTTATGACAATCATCATCATTTTAATGGTTATAGCACTTTTCATTATTGTTTTAATAATTAAAAAATTTGTATCAGTGCCGCTAAAAGAGCTAAGTGATGTCGCAAAAGAGATATCTGTCGGAGATGGTGATTTAACAAAACGCCTTAAAGTCACAACAACAGATGAAATCGGAGACAGCTCACAACTTATAAATAAATTTATACAAAAGGTTCAAGTTGTTGTTTCAAATGTAGTATTGTCAGGGCAAAAAACTGCAACGGAGATTCAAGGAATCAACGAAAATATTACTGAGATAAATGAACGAATGACACAGGAGCATAAACTCGTGCATGACACCGTAAAAATAGGAAACGTTGTTTATGAACTTTTAGCTCTATCTGTTGAAGACAGTATCCGTACAAGTGAAAAAGTAGGGACTGCTACAAACAGTCTTAGTGATGCACATCAGACCATCAAAACATTGGTGGAAAATGTCAATATTACTGCGCAAAAAGAAAATGAAATGGCAGATTCACTTGCAGCTCTTGGACAAGATTCCGAAAATGTCAAATCTGTTTTAACGGTAATATCTGACATCGCTGACCAAACAAACTTACTTGCTTTAAATGCTGCTATTGAAGCTGCACGTGCTGGTGAACATGGTCGCGGATTTGCAGTTGTTGCAGATGAAGTAAGAAAGCTTGCTGAGCGAACACAGCACAGTCTGGCAGAAATCAATACTGCTATCAATATAATCGTTCAATCTATTTTTGATACTTCTACGCAAATGAATATTAATGCAAAATATATCAATCATCTTGTAAAAAATTCTAACGAAGTGGATGATAAGATAACAAATGCACTCGGTCAGATAAACGAGACATCACAAATTGCTAAAAATTCTGAAAAAGTATCTAAAGAGCTTTCTG